>DATHWI010000149.1 GCA_035460805.1 Verrucomicrobiia bacterium
TACTGTGGACGGTCTGCTGGCGGGCAGTGGCCCAGAGACTCTCCGCATCGCAGCGCTTGAAGTTGTACTCCTTCGGGACCGGAATCTCGCAGTGGCTGAGTCCAAAAAGCTCCTCCAAAAAGGTACCACCTTTGAGAAGCAGAAGGCTCTGGCAATGCTGGCAAAGGTGAAGATGGAAGCAGGGGATGAAGCCCTTGTGGAGCAGTGGGATGCGGCTTGGAAAAGTTCCGGGTCCGGCAAGAACAGCAAAAAGTTCCCTCCGGCCTTGTTGCTTGACCTTGTCGAGGCTGCCCAAAGTCGCAAAGATGCCGCCCCCGCTCTTCAGGAGCGGCTTGACGAACGTGAAAAGGAACTCCAGCCCAAGGCGGGAACTCCCGCCGCGTATGAGGAATGCCTGGAAGGTGGCAGTGCCAAAGCAGGGCGCGAAATCGCCCTCCAAAACCTCACTGCCAATTGCACGGCCTGCCACAAGTTTGAGAGCAAGGACGGTAGCAACGTTGGCCCTGCCCTCAACTTGATCGGCAAGCAGAAGGACCGTCCCTATCTGTTGGAAGCCCTCGTCGCTCCTGCTGCCACCATTGCCCCCGGCTACGGTGTGATGACGGTCACTCTGAAAGATGGCAAGGTGCTCACGGGCAACTTGGTCGCCTCCACCAGCAAGGTTCTTCAGGTCCGTCTGGCCGACGGGGCCTTGGAAAAGATCGATACGGAACTCATCGCTTCCAAAACGGATCCCATCACGACCATGCCTCCCATGTCAGCCCTGCTCACCAAGCGTCAGATCAGAGATTTGGTGGCCTACCTTTCAGGGCTCCAGGGCTCTACGAAGAAACCAGCCAAGTGACATCCCTGACAAGTGCAACTCTCGTGCACCTCAGTATTTACATCTCCGGGCCGTCGTTGTATTTCATGCGCATGAATTCCCGCTTTCTCCTTCTTTTCCTGGCTTTCGCATTCGCATGCAGCGTTCCTGCCTGCAAATCTGTGGATGACTCGGAGTATTACTACAAGCTCAAGAACAAGAATGAGCGATACAAGGACAAATCAAGCCGTCGTAAGGCCCGCATCCAAGCCCGCCAGGAGCGCACGGACATGTGGTTTGACAGCATCATGAACTGAGGGGTGCGGGAAAGGTCCCAGTCTTAGGGGGTAATCATCGACAGTGACAATCCCAAGGCGTGGTGTACCACTGTCACAGGCTGCTTGTGTCAGCCCATTTCCAGCCGTTTTCTCTGAAACGGCCTGAGAAGGTCAGCTCCGAGCAACGCAATCCGTATTCCAATCTCCCAAGACCCATCCAAGATCAAGCTGTTGACTCCTTACAGCTGGCGGTCAGAAAACTGCGATTGCGTTGCTCGAGCTGAAATTTTTGTGACCCCTTGATGGGCAACGGAAAGTCCGCTCACCGGGGATGCTGCCAGCCCTTGCGGGACTGGCGCATGACAAAGTAAAAGGAAAGACAATTTCCAGGAACTCTCGTGTCCCCGAGCTGCCAGACGCTCCACCGCCTTTGCGGAAGAGAGCGTTTGCATCATGGGGAAGAGGTAATTCACGGCGCTTTGGATTGTTGTCCCTTTAAAATCTAATGCATCGTAGTGCATTAGCGGGATTAATGATATGGGACTTTAGTCCCATATTTAGCCGTTACGGGAGAATTTATTTAGCAGGAATGCCCGGTGAGAAGCTCTGAGCGCTGGTGTTCCACCACTTTCAGCAAAGCCTCTCCATACCAGCAGCAGTCCGGTGACTCGACTGCCTTTTGCATGTCCACCCACTCCGGAAAGGCATCAAAGATTGCTTCCACGGCAGCGTCGTCAACATCCAACGAGGAAAGCCACCGTGTATGGGCTGCGAATGCTGCCAATGGATCTCCATCAAGGCATGCTTGACGCAGTTCTTCAAAACTGATCTCCTCAAAGCTTCGGGAGGGCGATTTCCATGTCGTCATGGGCAGGGTGCCCACCATGATGACGGCCAGGAAAGTGTGACTTTCCACACCTGATCGCGTGCTTGCGGCCAACGCTGCCAAACCAATGGCGACGCCTAGCATGCAAGTCCTGTGCTCGAATTTGACTTTCACCGCCGACAATATGGCGGGTGGAGTGTCACTAATGCTATTGGACTTTGGTCCAATAAAACGAGTGCCAGTTTCGGGGGTGAAGAACCTGGATTTCTTCACGGCCTGCTCCAGTTTTGAAACGAATCCCTCCGAAGTCCTTCTGCCACAACGCTCATCTCTTTTCCCGGTCTCTACAGCGAGACCGTGGTGCATCGGCTGCTGTAGCTTGGGAATTTCAGGTGTGGTCCCTTAATCCCCCCAACATTTATGAGAGGCCTTTCCGCGCTTTGCTGCGCCTCGTTTCTTCTGCTTGCCTGCGCCTCAGCTTGGGCAGCACCTGTGGCGGTGTCGGACAGCGTCACCATGCATTCCGGTGGCAAAGCGCGAATTGCGGTGCTTGCCAATGATACAGGACTCGGGACCGGCCAAACCATTGCCGTCATTCAGGCACCCGCATTCGGCTCGGCAGTTCCAGTGACCGGCGGGAGAGTCCTCTACTCTCAAACCACAGGCGTTCCCACTTCGGACTCCTTTACCTACAGGGTGACAGATTCGGGTGGCACCTCCAATACGGCCACTGTCAGCATTGCATTTTCCAGCAATCTCCGCATTCCCACCGCGGCATTCTCCATGCCCGCGGCTCCGCCTGCACAGGCAGTGGAACTGGTTGAATTGTTGTCAGGTTTGAATTCTCCTGTGGCTATCGCGAGTCCTCCGGGTGATACGCAGAGAGTCTTTGTTTGCCAGAAGGGAGGGCTGCTTCGTCTGGTACCCAACATCGCTACTCCTTCGCTGGCAGCTTCTCCATTCCTAGATTTACCGACTTTGCTGTCTACGAGAGGAAATGGCGTTCCTTCCAAGGCCGAGTCCATGAGCACGACGAGCGAGCAGGGGTTGCTGAGTGTTGCCTTTCATCCGTCCTACGCCACCAACCGGCAGTTCTATATCTTTTACTCGGTAAAGGTGGGCAGCACGATTTATGAGCGGGTCTCGATGTTCCTAAGGAGTGCCGCAGATCCTAATTTGGCCGATCCCAACAGCGAGAAAGTCCTGATTCAGCAAGTGGACACGGCGGACAACCACAACGGGGGAGACATGCACTTTGGGCCTGACGGCTACCTCTATATTTCATTTGGCGATGAAGGCGCGCAAAACGACTCTAAAAACAACAGCCAGACGATCACCAAAAATTTCTTTTCCGCCATCGCCCGGATTGATGTGGACAAGAAGCCTGGCAGTTTGGTTCTCAACCCTCATGCAGCCATCCCTACGGACCCTACGGATGGAGGAGTTGCCCGCTATGCCATCCCTGCCGACAATCCATACGTGGGGGCCACGTCATTCATCGGCACTGCGGTAAATCCCGCGAGTGTCCGTACTGAATTCTGGGCGGTGGGCTTTCGCAACCCTTGGCGCTTCTCGTTTGATTCTCTCACAGGCGAATTGTGGGTGGGGGATGTTGGACAAGGAACGTATGAGGAGATCAACGTCGTTGTTAAAGGCGGCAACTACGGCTGGGCCTTCCGCGAG
>DATHWI010000150.1 GCA_035460805.1 Verrucomicrobiia bacterium
TCGGGAAGGATTTTGGATGCCACGCGCTGGGTTGCGCTGCCATCCGGCTGCTGGTCTATGGTGACCTGGATACTGGCTCCGGCAACTGAGCTGTCCATGCCGTTTTGGATGAGCGTTGTGCCTGAAATGCCCTCGTTCTCGTAAGTGGCAGTTATCTCCTGAATACTGATGCGGTTATCGGGGCTGTCACCAGACTTAACTAAGCCGGCAGCATGTACACCTGTTGGAAGGCACGTGATGACGCCAAGTAAGAAAACTGCAATGGGGGCTAAGAGGCGACGTAGCGGCATAAGAGGGGCAACTTTAAGAGATACGTATCTATTGTCTCACACCCTAAAATGCATTGACAATACAAGCAAAATCTGCTACTGTCAGCGCATAGTTTGAGTGAGGTATTAACATGCAGTTCGGACGGATTTCGCTTGCACTTCTTGTGTGCACTTTTCTTGCCACGGCGTCGTTCAGTCAGACGTCCCGTGCCCAGCCTTTCGCGCCCGCTGCATCTCCGGGACTCACTGTCCCTAGCGATGAAGCGGCCTTCAAGAAGCTGGATGAGACTGCCCCCAAGGCTGCTACGGCAGACTTCAAGGCATTTCTCACAAGCTACGGTGCCACATGGACTACCATCGAGGCGCTTCCCGACGCACCCACCACTGAGAACCCTCAGTACCGTGGGATCGTCGTCCGGTCCATCGCGCGCGTGCCACACCTCGTGGAAGGCGCCATGATCCGGCTTACCTACACCAACAACGAAGGTGCCCAGGTAACGGTGTACGAGCGGCTCGAGCCTGCAACAACCGTTCCCAAAACCTACCGATTGGTCGTCAGCCGCGGCCCCAAGTGGGCAAGCAAGATCAACTCCATGGAGCTGATCACCCTGAAGACCATGAAGCGGTTCACCCTCGCGGACCATGTCCTCTAGAAGGTGAATGCCTTCTCAGCCACGCACAACCCAGTGCGTGGCTCTTTTTGTTATGACCCGCTAAGATGGGGCAATGACAAGAAAAAACCTCCTACTCCTCGTCTGTATTATTGCCGTACTCCTGTTGGGTGCCATAGGTTTCTTTATCAAAGCGGTGCGTGACGAAAGCGTTGCAGTTACCACGCAGGACCCGCATATAGTGAGGGAAAAGCAGGTCAAACTCCCTGAGGTGGCGCAAGAGGTGGACAAGGATGTGCCAAGGGAGAGGAAAACCGATATTTCCTACTCAGGCAAAAAAGAGTCCAAGGTGAAGATGGTCATTTACACAGACCTTGAGTGCCCTTTCTGCAAAAAGCTTCATACCGTTTTGCCTGCCATTACCACCGAGTTCGGTAACAGCGTAGAGATTGTATTCCGTCATTTTCCGCTCACCATTCACCCAAGCGCCCATATGGAGGCGGAGGTTGTGAACTGTGCCATCGAACAGTCGTTGGAAAAAGGCATTAGGCTTATCGACAAGACATACGCGGAGACAACCTCTTCTGGGACAACTTACAACCTAGGTCAATACCTTGACCTGGGGGCGTCAGTTGATCTGGACAGATCAAAGCTGACTCTCTGTATGGAGCAAAACCGTTATGCTAAAAGCGTAGATGAAGATTTGGAATCTGGCCGGTCTTTGGGCGTACGGTTAACCCCGACGGTATTTTTCCTTAAGGAAGGTACTAAAACGGTAATGGTGGAAGGCGCACGCTCAAAAGAAGAGTACCAAGACGTTCTCAATTACTTTCTTCAATAGTCCAAGTAGGACAACCCTTACAAAGAAAAGGGGCGCAGCGTAGCGTGGCAGTATGTCCACGCTTATTCCAGATCAGGCACGTGAATATTTGCTGCACAAAGGCCCGGGCTACTTAAGCCTAGAGCAGGCGGTGGCGCTTATTATTGGGACGGGAAGTAAGGGTGCTTCGGTGACGGGGCTGAGTACAAAGGTTGCTTCCTTGTTAAGGGGAGGGGAAACGCGCCTTAGTGCACTTCAAGAAGTGTATGGCTTGGGCTTGGCAAAAGCTTCTGCTTTGGTGGCTGCGCTCCAACTCTATCCACTCCTTCACCAGCGTGACCTTTCCGATGTCCTGGTGGCTCCCGAGGCAGTGTATGAGGCGTGCAGGGATTTGTTATTGGAGCCACAAGAGCACCTGGTTGTGTTTTTCCTCGATGTCAGGCGGCGGATGGTCCGAAGGGAAGTGGTGAGTATCGGGACCTCCACCGCAAGCGTGTTACACCCCCGGGAAATCTTTCGTGCTGCAATTGTCCACAATGCGCACAGCCTTATTTTGGCCCATAACCACCCCTCGGGCGACCCTAGCCCAAGCAGCGCAGACTGCGCCGTGACAAAGCGCGTTTTTAGGGCGGGGGAAGAGGTGGGAATAGAGCTTCTTGACCATGTCATTTGTGCTACTCACGGATGGGTTTCCTTAAAGGAGCAAATGCCTGCTCTTTTCGGTAGCTCAACGGGTTCCATTCTGGTAAGGTAAACATATGACTGAACTCTCTAGTAAGCCATTTATCGATCAAATTCACGCACGCCATCGTGAGCGGGCGGCGACGTTAATTGACGGTGGCATTGAACCGCATCTGGCGGTTGTTTTGGTGGGTGAAAACCCAGAGAGTGTGAAGTACGTGGCTACCAAGGAAAAACGGGCCAAGGAAGACGGTATCATCTTCTCCCTCTACCACCTGGAAGAGTCTGCTACGGTGGAGGAGATTGAGCAGAGCATTCGTTTCTTGGCTATGGATCCAGAGGTGCATGGCATAGTCCTGCAACTCCCACTTCCTCCTTCCATTAGTTCAGTAAACGCCCAACGGCTTATTCAGCTCATTCCTGCCGAAAAAGACGTGGATGGCCTGCGGGGTGACTGGCAATCACTTACCTATACTTCTGCACGCATTGCAGATGTGCAAAAGTTGCAATCCCTCCCACTTCCCCCCATGGTATTGGCGGTTGTCTCCCTTTTGGATCACTACCACATTGACCCTATGGGCAAGCGCGTAGTTATGGTGGGTAATGGGAAGTTGGTTGGCCAGCCGCTTACTGCATTTTTCCAAGCCCTAGGGATAGACGCTGTTGCCGTTGATGAGCACACGGAAAAAATCTTGGACATCACCAAGAGTGCAGACATCCTCATTACGGGTACGGGTGAGCCCGACCTGGTTACCTACCTATGGGTAAAAGAAGGCGCAACCGTTATCGATTGTTCAGGAGACGTGCATACTGATTCCGTAAGCCAAATAGCAGGTGCACTTTCACCTGCTACAGGCGGAATTGGTCCACTGACGGTTGCGTGGCTTCTTCACAACGTCCTTAACGCCGCGGAGGTAGTAAATGCCTGACATCAAAGAACTCATTGCACAGGAAGAAGAGCGCCAGGCACTCAGCCTTTCCCTTATTGCCTCAGAAAACTACGCTTCAAAAGCGGTTATGGAGGCGCAGGGGTCTGTGCTTACTAACAAGTATTCAGAGGGCTACCCTGGCCGCCGTTACTACGCGGGCAACGGCGTTATGGACCAAATTGAGACCCGCTGTCAGGAGCTTGCCCAAGAAGTGTTCCAAACGGACTATCACGTAAACGTGCAACCGTACGCAGGCTCCAGCGCAAACCTCGCTGCCTACGCTGCCCTCTTGGATATTGGCGATACTGTCCTTGCCCTGTCCCTTTCCCATGGTGGGCACCTAACCCATGGCCACGATGTTAGCCTCACCTCCCGTCTCTACAAATTTGTCCACTACGGGGTAGACCAGGAAACGGAACTCATTGATTACGATGAGGTTCTGCAACTGGCACGTGAGCACCGCCCCAAGCTTATAGTCTGCGGCGCTACCGCTTACCCGGCTATTATCGATTTCCCGGCCTTTGCCCGCATTGCACGGGAAGTGGGTGCCTGGCTCATGGTAGACATGGCCCATATTGCCGGGCTTGTTGCCGGTGGCGCACACCCTTCGCCCTTTGGTCATGCAGATGTTATTACTACCACTACCCACAAAACATTGCGCGGTCCTAGGAGTGGCATGATTCTCTGCCGGAAAGAATTTGCCAAGGCCATAGACCGGGCGGTTTTCCCTGGTACCCAAGGTGGGCCCCACATGCACGTCATTGCCGCCAAAGCTTTGGCATTGGAAGAAGCGCTCCATCCTTCTTTCCGTGAGTATGCCCGCCAGACCGTTTCAAACGCACGCGCCATGGCTATCCGCCTTCAGCAACAAGGTTTCCGCTTAGTGGGTGATGGTACGGATACCCATCTTTTCTTGCTCGACCTTCGCCCCGGCCCCCTCCGCGGCAAAGAGGCGCAACTCCTCCTAGAGGAGGTGGGTATCGTATGTAATATGAACAGCCTGCCTTTTGATGACCAGCCACCAGCCAATCCTTCGGGGTTGCGGTTTGGCACGGCAGCAGTGACAACGCGGGGAATGAAAGAGGCAGAAATGGAAACGCTTGCCGACTGCATTGCCTCAGTCCTCCGGGAACCAGAGACAACAGCCCAGGTGACCGAGAAAATCCGTACGTTAGCTAAAAAATTCCGCATCCCTGCCCGCTAGGCTCACCACACAACTCCCATGAACGAAGTATCACCTGAACAGCTCCATAAAGTCCGTCACTCGCTTTCGCATATTCTGGCGATGGCTGTGCTCGAGGTTTTCCCAGAAGCCAAACTAGCCATTGGGCCAGCAATCGACAATGGCTTTTACTATGACTTCGATTTGCCACGCCCGGTAACACCGGAAGACCTGACTGACCTGCAGGCCCGTATGGAAAGGCTGGTAAAAGAGCACGTGGAATTCACCGTGAAGTCTTATAGCATTGAGGAAGGGCTTGCTATGGTAGCGGGTCAGCCATACAAAGAAGAGCTTATCCGTGACTTGGCTGCAGGCGGGGAGACAGAAGTCACCTTTTACCGTTCAGGTAACTTTGTCGATCTCTGTAAAGGCCCGCACATTGCCACAACCAAGGAGATCGCCGATGGCTGCTTTAAGCTCTCCCATGTTTCCGGTGCCTATTGGCGTGGCGATGAAAAGCGTCCCATGCTTCAGCGTATCTACGGGTTGGCCTTCGAGTCTGAGCAAGAGCTTTCCAATTACATTCAAATGATGGAAGAAGCCAAGAAGCGCGACCACCGCGTGCTTGGCCCGCAGCTTGGTATCTACATGATCTCTGAAGAAGTGGGTCCCGGTCTCCCGCTGTGGCTGCCGCGTGGCGAGACCATCAAGTACCTCCTTCAGGAGTACATGCGCAAGAAAGAAGAGGCGCTTGGGTACCAGTATGTAGCAACTCCAGTGATGGCGCACGAGAACCTCTACATCCGCTCGGGTCACGCCCAGTACTACAGCGAAGACATGTTCTCCTTGACCGATGAAGAGGGGAAGAAGTTCTACCTTAAGCCCATGAACTGCCCGCACCACCATATGATTATGGAGAAGTTGGTGACCAGTTACCGGGACCTGCCACTGAAGTTGGCTGAGGCGGGCGGCATTTACCGTAACGAGTTGTCCGGCACCCTTACTGGTCTCATCCGTGTCCGTGGCCCTATCACTCAGAACGATTCCCACATTTACTGCACGCCAGAGCAGCTCAAGGAAGAATTCCTCAAGGTTCTCCAGCTCTTTAAAGAGGTGTACGAGGAAGTGGGAATTTCGGACTACTGGTTCCGCCTCTCCCTTCCAGACTTCACAAACAAGGCTACCAAGTACGGTGGTGACCAACAGCGTTGGGAAGATGCCAGCCAGGCTATACGCCAGGCCTTGGTAGAGTTTGGCGTCCCGTTTGTGGAGGCCGAGGGTGAAGCTGCCTTCTACGGCCCTAAACTAGATGTCCAGATTAAGAATGTAACAGGCAAAGAAGATACTATTGCCACCTCTCAGGTAGATATTCTGGTGCCTGGCCGCATGGGCCTTGTCTACACCGATGAGCATGGTGCCGAGCAGCATCCTATTATCATCCACCGGGCCATCCTGGGTTCCTATGAGCGCTTTACAGCCTTTCTCATTGAGCAGACAGCCGGAAACTTCCCTCTCTGGATTGCACCTGAACAAGTCCGGGTCATTGCTGTGAGTGAACAGTTTAACGATGCAGTTTGTGAATTAGCATCTAACCTCCGCAAGCAGGGGATTAGGGCGGATGTGGATATCTCCAACGAAAGTGTTGGCAAGAAGATCCGCAACGCCTCTGTCATGAAGGTGCCTGCCAAGATTGTAATAGGCCAAAAAGAGCTTGACGCCCGTACGGGTGACCAGTGGCACATTGCCGTGAACTGGCGCGCCGATATGGCCGATATGCCTACCGACCCTATGTCTATGGAAGACTTTGTGAGCTTGGTGAAAAGCCGTTCTGTATAGTGACACGAAACTATTAGTGTGTTGGCCAATTCTTAGTACATCAGCACATCGGCCATTAGTGTGGGACTTTCTCTATAGCTAAGGGTGTGTAACTACTAGGGTTTTCCCTGTTGTCTGCTTAGCGACTATACTAAAAGGGCGAAGATAAATAGCCAAAGTAGTGCAACGTGTAATGCGGGAGCTGTGGCTATGAGGGAAGAAATTCCATCCCTAAATAATCAGCTGACATCGCTAGAGCACTCTACTCCTGAGGGTATTTTTCAGATTACCCCTCTCTCAAGCGGATGGTTTCACGTTGAGTCCCCCGCTCTCTTGGGGGAAAATGGGCAATTTCATGGCTGGGCACAGCTAGAATTCCCAACCGTTGAAGAAGCCAGGGAGGCATTAGATAGGGCGGCACTAGATGTTGCGGCTGCACGTCAAATTGCGGCGGAGGAAGCAAAATTTTTTGATAAGTGGGAGGAGTACAGGGAATACCGTCAGCTGGAACCTACTTTCCTGTCCACACTTCGGATTCAAAAATATCCAGGTGAGTTTAGGGTTGTCTATCCTGGTGAGGTCGAAAATGGTCGCCCTGTATTTGAGAGATTTACAAGCTGGGAGGAGGCTAAGCGCCGGTTCTTTGAAAAAAATGTCGAGGTACGCGAAAGTCTCAATACCCGCGAGCTCCTCAATATTAGGTTGGATGATACCTCTTCCATCGCCTTCTCAGCATTTGACGGGTTCGACCCAAATGTGGCTCCCACTGACCAGGTTTACGAGATTCCCGAGAGCTTGCAGAGAGTTATGTATCGAGACGAGAAGGGAATTGGCATACCGCAGAGGGAGCAGTATGAAATGAACCTTAATGCCACGGGAACTTTTAGGGAAACGACTAAGGACAAGGAATGGAAGCGCTCGTTGTTCCGTTTTATTAGGGGGTACATGGCACATAGTAATCCGGAGTTAGGCGAACAGTTAGGGATCACTGACATTCGTAGGTTAACTCCTCGGCAGGCAATTGAGCTTTCTAATGAAATTGTACTCAGTTTGACTAAATATAATCGGTCCTACATGGGTAAGAATGGGGATGAAAACGTCAACCATGCCTCTCCCGCGGATAAGTCGCACGTACTCGATATCTTAGCTGAGGGATTAGAGAATAAGGATAATCCTGATTGGCAAGGGAACGGGGTGTGTCGGAATTTTGCCACTTCGGTCTTCTGTTGTTTTGAGGCTCTTAAAGAATGGCAACATGAGGTTAGCTCTTTGCATAATACGTACTGCTTGTACGAAACGGGGAGCCACTACGCCCCTGGTATGGAGAATGAAACGGTGAGTCATGCTTGGAATACTTTTTTTACCGTAATGCATGATGGGTCTGCCGGTATGGTATCGACAGATGTGACGTGGGCTAAACAAGACTTGGAAACAAGGCGTATGCAAGATTTTGATTATATTCTCACTCGCATGGAGCCATACGCGCGGTTCATTGGACGGGAGTTTGACGGAGGTGCGGGAGAAGATGGCATGAAGAAAGTGCTTGAGTACTACATGACGAGAATTCAAACATGCACGGCAGAAGAAACAGCAGCCTATGCTTCCGTACCTGCGCAGCAGCGGTATTACGCTAATGGCGCATTAGATTTGGCCTTGGAAAAAGGGTGCATGCAAGATTTGCCAGATGGAATAATGCCTCACATTCTTCAGTGTATTCTTGAGCGTAAGCATTGGAGCAAGGGTGAGGTTGAGCAAATAAACTTATTTGCTCAAAAAAATCCTACTGTTGATCTTCATGCTGTCATGGCAACATATGCAGAGCCTAAGACATGGAATACCACCTCAGTTAACTCCCTTCTTTTTGCCGATGAGGGTCTCCAGCTTATGTTCCATTCTTGTCTGAAAAAACGGCCTGAGGCTCTTGGTGAGATAATGGAGAAATGTCCCAAGTACCGAGACCGGATAATGGCATTGGGAGGCTAGGACAGCTAGTTCCACGCCCATATGTAGCGGGGAGCTTGTGCATATCAAGATTGTCGGTGTTCCTGAGTACTTCTTGACAAAAGGTGGGTT
>DATHWI010000151.1 GCA_035460805.1 Verrucomicrobiia bacterium
CTTGCATGGCATGCAAGAGGTCAGCGGTTCGATCCCGCTTACCTCCACCAAAAGATCAGGTCGGGTCCCCATCGTCTAGAGGCCTAGGACATTACCCTTTCACGGTAAGTACCGGGGTTCGAATCCCCGTGGGGACGCCAAAATGCGTTAAGTTGTTGGTTTAAAATAAAAACCAACAGCTTCAATAGGTTAAGTCTCCGAGGTGTTACACAAAACTGTTACACTTCGGGGTTATGACCGTGGCATCTCAGACTCACCTCTATCTTCGCAATGGCACGTACTACTTTCGTCGCCGCATACCAACTGATTTACTCCAGCACTACCATCCCAAGGTCGAACTCAATTACAGCCTAAAGACCAAAGACCGCCGTGAGGCTGAACGCTTGGCACGTCTTGAGGCTGTCAGGGTCGATGCAGAGTTCCAAACTGTTAGGCGCAACCTCACTGCCACCTCTATCGAGGTAATCCCCCCTGAGGACGTTAAGAAGCTCTCAGACGCTTGGATAGCTCACATCCTTGAGGAGGACGAAGAACGGCGTATGGAAGGTCTTACGGATCGGGATTACAGAAAGATATCCGAGTCCATTGAAATAGTAGATATTGGGTCAAGGTATGACCTTGCCCGGGGGAACACTAGTCTTATAGAGTTTGAGATGGAAGACTTCTGTGCATCTCATGGCTTTAATATTGCCCTAGGCTCAGAAGCCCACAAACAACTCTCCTACGCATTTCTACGCGCTACAGTCGAAGCAAACAGCAAAGTGATGCTCAGCAGGCATCAAGGAGAGCTTGTAGACACGCCTGAGGCCCCTAAACTGGCTCCCGCACCAAAGCCTAAGCTCACCGACCTAACCCTTCCCGATGTCCTCGACAAATGGAAGCTGGAAAGAAAACCAGCCCCTAAGACACTCCTTGAATGGGAGATGGCCCTAAGAATCTTTAAGGAGTTACACGGTGATCTAACGCTAGATGAGATTACCAAGTCCCATGTAGTGGCCTTCAAGGACAAGCGGATTGAGGACGGTAGAAAGTGGGCTACCGTTAAGAAACAGCTTGGCGCTCTTCATAGCCTCCTTCAGTACGCCACCGATAACGACTACATTACGGTTAATCCGGCCAGCGGTGTCCGAGTGATCAAGCCAAAGGTTGATGAGGACGAACGCCAGCCCTTTAGCACTGAAGACCTCAAGAGAATCCATGTCCTAATGCATACCCAGCCTCGAAGTAAACTCCTCCACGTTGCCCTGTGAAGTCCGCTACGACAAACTTACTTCGGCGTATAAGCGCGATAATTTCGTCATCAATTCGGTTGTTATGGTGATGTCCGTCAATTCGTTTGGGCTCATACCCAGCGCTTAGGATTGCAGGTTCGATTGCCTGACTCCAGCCGGGCTTCACAGAAGGATCAAACCACATGGCGCAAAAGCCTATATTACTAGTCGAAGGCTGAACCTTAAACTCATCAATATACGCATAGCCTTTGGGCGTTATAGAAATGTCGAAT
>DATHWI010000152.1 GCA_035460805.1 Verrucomicrobiia bacterium
GCATTGATTGCCACAAAGCGCAGTCCCCTTACCTCAAAATCGATGGTGAGCACCTTGCCGGCCAAATCCATTTGGAAATCGGCCAAGCCTCCTTCCTTGGTCTTAGGATAGTAGAGGGTGGAGAATATCTTCCCGCCTTTAAAGACTTCCAGATAAAAATCCACTGCTTCCTTAGCATTGCCATCAAACCAAAGGTTGGGAACAATTCCTGGTGTCATATAGGTGATTAAAGGGTGGGATATGTTACCCCTTAGTATACTCAAATTTCAGCCCCGTAAAGCCTCCCTTAAGGAGCGCCTGGTCCTGAAAAGATAGCAAAGTACTTGCCCTCGGAAGCCTGCACAATTGCTGGGTCGCCCCCTACCAGGTTTGTATTCACCGCCTTCCCCCAAGCACCATCCGCCCCTAGCTCGCTGTAGAAAACCTTACTCCCTGAGCCGTAAAAGCGCAGCGCGCTTCCAACCTTGGCCATATTCCCCGTCCACTCGTATCCCTTCGTATCTGGGATAAGGGTGGGCGTAGCAAAATTCAGCCCATCAGTAGAGGTGGATGCATAGTAAATCCCGTCTTCCCCGAACTCTTTTGGCGTAGAGGCAATTAGGTACCACATACCATCATGATAGGAAGCGGCGCTGTCGATAATTGCCTTGCCTGGCACCGACAACCGCTTACCCTCTTCAAATTCATAGGTGACACCATCAGCGGAAATAGAAGAGTAGAACGCAACGGTGTCAGACGTCTTTGTCATGATTGACTGGCTACTCGTGTTAGCCGTGTAGTACATGCGGATCTTGCCTTCAGGAGTGAGTGCGAGGGTGTGGTCAAAAGGCCGCGAATAAGCCTTTGGGTAGTTGGTAAAGACTGCGGGAATTGGCTCGCTCCAAGTTACACCCGCATCAGTCGACTTTTTGATGGCAATTTTGTCGAAGTTCTGAGGATCATTCTCGGGAAAATACTGGAAAGCCGCGTACAACACGCCAGCTTGGTCGCGGACTGCCGTGACTACGCCGCCGCCTTTTTGAAATGTTTTCTGACTGCCAAATGTCTTTCCATCCTTTGACTCAGAAATTTGGAGACTCTGTTTCCATGGGCCATCCTTGGTCATGTCTGCCACGATAATGTCATCCTGCCCCATTAAGTTGTCACCCTCCGATCCCCCACTCTTTTTCGTCACCTCCTTTGCCGCCTGCGCCGTGGCTTCAGCCGTAGGTGTTGCAGTGGCTTGAGGACTGTCCCCTGACGAACGCATTGCCACCGCAGTTATCCCAACCCCCAGCACAATTACTGCCGCGGCGATTATTAGCCAGAGACGTTTTGGTGCCTGGTTTTTTGGCGTTACGACGGATTCTCCGACTGGCTGCTCTACGGCTGTAGTAACCTGGGCCGGCTCAAGTGTTTCCATGGGAATCTATGAAGAAGTGTATGCATTCATGCTAGCACAGCAACCTAGGGAAGGTTCTGCGTATTGCGAAACTGTTCTCTTATTAATAAAAAACCTCCGGCGTGTGCCGGAGGCTGTAGTATCATCTCCACCTGGAACCAAGGATAGTTTTGCTACGCGTTTTGCGTATCCCGCACTACCTCAAGGCGAGCGGAGACCTCTGCCTGGTGATCGCGGATGTTTTCTTGTAACCGGCTGAGAGCCTGGCTAATTTCCAACATGTCACCTTGCTGCTTAGTGGTGCGGATAAGCGTGATGATCTCTTCGATCTGCGCAAGCAAGTCAGGCTGCTCCACGACGTATGCCTTAAGCCCTTCGAGAATAGGAACGGCTTTCTGGCCGTCCTCCTTCGCGAGGCCATCGGCAAGTAAGGCGGTGAGCGACCCTAGTAAGTCCTTGATGGTCAGGGCCGCGGCTTGCGCCGCATGTGAAACCGGCACCGCAAGACGGGCCCTCAGCTCCTCTGCCGCATGGAGCACGTCTTGGTCAAAGACCGGGGTGCGATGTTCCTCGAAGGACGGGTCATACAGGCGGATCGTGTCACCACGATTCCACTTCCACATGTTGTCTTGTTGCTGGTACGTAGAACCTGGAAACTCTACCGCGGGAGAAGGTCCGTGGTATTTCTCCACTTTACCCACCTCAAACTTTTGAGCTTCACGGTTCTCCCCGTTAAGGTACTCCACCGTTATAAACTTGCCTTCGGAAGATACCCACCAGTCGATCACAGGAAGAGGGGCCTTTGCCGCCTTGCGGGCAGCTTGCTGTCCAACCTCCGTCTTCTTTTGGTAATATTCCGTCCACGCATCAACGGTAGGCTGGGCCTTTTGCGAATATACGTACTCGCAAACGAACCCTGCGATAATGAGCAGTACATTGAGTACCCAGAACAGGGCCCAACTGTGAAAGAGATAGTAGTTGGCTACCCAGCCGGGGATGGCCAGCGCCGCGGCACTAAGGCCGATGATGGTCTGACGTGCTTCAGCATCCGGCATTTCCCGTGAAGGCTTTTCCGGAAAGGGTACCGTCTCTGATATTGAAGGAATCTGTTTTGTCAAAGTGTCTCCTTGAGCCGCAGTCGAACCTGCTGGATCGGGGCAATTGCCCGGGGAAGATGATGGCGTCCGCCTACTTTTGTAGGAGTAAAGCTAGGGGCTTTGTACCAAAATACAGGCCACTTGTCAATGACTAGTGGGACTTTACAGCCCTCCTGCCAACCTCACCAAAAACAGGTATAGTCAGCCAATAAACCGTAGACCTCTTCACTATGAGCACAGAACCACAAGACCAGATGGACATGGGCACCAAGCCAATCAAGGAACATGAGTGGCTTCAGCGGCTCGTAGGCGACTGGAAAATTGAAACCGAAATGGTAATGGAACCAGGTGCGCCGAAAATGAAAAGCAGCGGTACCGCCACCACCAAAAGCCTTGGCGGACTCTGGGCATTCAGCGAAGCCAAGGAAACCATGCCAAATGGCGTGGCAACCACCTCTTACCTAGCCCTTGGGTACGATGTTTCTTTCAAGGAATACCGCGGGTGCGGAATTGCTTCCATGTCTTCACATCTCTGGAAGTACATGGGA
>DATHWI010000153.1 GCA_035460805.1 Verrucomicrobiia bacterium
GAAATGAATGCACAGGCTTTAGAAATAACAGCCCAAGCCACCCAAACCTGCATCGGCATGTTTACTTCGGCCGATCGTAACAGCCAATTTGTGGGAGAGGTGTGGACGCGGGACGCCGCCCTGGCCTGCGCCGTCTTTGGCCGTTTTGACCCGCAAATGGCTGTGGAAACCTTTACTACTATCCTTTCCCATGCCCAACCAAGTGGCCGTTTGCCGTTGCGGGTAGAGTATGTCCGCCACTGGGCCAACTATGTGCCGCCGCTTCGCCGGCTCAAACGGATGGGTATTGACCTCATCACCCGACCAGAAGCCCACGCAGTCTACAACAATGTGCGATTTTCCCTACCCGCCCGGGACAGCGCCTCGGCCCTTATCGTTTCTTGCGGCGAACTCTTTGACCACTCCGCCGAGGTACGCAAATTTGTCGAGGACAACTGGACCTTCCTATTGCGCTCACTCAACCGGGAGGCACGTTTCAGCGACCTTGATGGACTAATTAAGGGCAGAGGGCTTCAGGACTGGGCTGATAGCCTGATCCGAAAAGGCAAGCTGGCCTACGTCAACGCCCTGTACTATCAAGCAGTGCACGCCATGAGCCACATGGCAGCAATACTTAAACGCGAAGATGATGCCGAACTACTCCGCGACCAAGCCATCACTCTCAAACATTCGTACCTGCGCGTGTTTTGGGATGAAGAGGCGGGCTATGTGAAGGCGGCTGAAGACGACAACCGGCTCGATACCGCTGCCAATATCTTTGCCTCACTCTATCTCCTTACGCCTGAACAAGCCGTGCGCGCCCAGGAGAAGATACGCCTCAGCACACTCTCGCCCTGCGGGCTGTTACGCAACTTTGACCGGCCCTATCCGGCTTCACAGGTAGCGCTCCGCTACCGAGCGGGAAGAATCTCCTCCTACCACAACAGCTCCGTCTGGCCCTGGGTTACCACACTGAATATCCAGGCCAAGCTTGATATCGCCCGCAAGCATAGCGACCCCCTGGTTCGCCAACGCTTCCTCAAAGAGGCCTGGGCCGACTTTGACCAGGTTACCGCTCTCCATGCTAAGAATGGGGGCGAATTTTATGAAGTATTACATGAGCAGAGTGGCAACCCCCTGCACTCACGCTGGCTTGGCATTACGCTCTACCATAGCTCGCCAGGGTTCATGGCCTCGGCAGCTACGTACATACTGGTGGGCAAAGGGCTGCAAAAATTTGGGCGGCCATCACCTGAAAAGACATTGTCGTAGTAAGAGGGGGTCTTTTTGTTAAGATGAACCCATGAACCCCGTCACCCTTCGTGAAGCAAGGCCAAAAGATGCCCTTGCCATCGCAGAAATTCACGTAAAAACTTGGCAATCCGCATACCGCGGAATCATTCCCGACTCTTACCTGGACACACTAGACATCGAGAAACGAAAGTTGAACTGGGAAAAAATTCTAGGAGAACCCAGTAATCACCAACACACTTTTATCGCTGAGGATGGCGAAAAGGTCGTGGGATTCACATCTGTAGGTACAGCTCGCAACGAGGCAGGTAATGAAGAAGGCCAAGGCGAGCTCTATGCCATCTATGTTTCCCCTGACTACAAAGGCAACGGCGTAGGCACGCTCCTCATTGGTAAAGCCAAGGAGCTACTAAGGGCTGACGGATACACCAAAGCCATACTTTGGGTGCTCACCGAAAACAAGGGCGCCCGTGCGTTTTATGAGAAAAACGGCTGGCACGTAAACGGCGTAACCCTCACAGATGAAAGCAGGGGTTTTGAGATGCATGAAACTGGCTATTCTATCGACTTATAGGTAGTGCAGTGAAGGTTTACCCACACTTTGACTGATTGACAGAAGAGCCGGCATATGATACACTCCCCGCGAACCTTCCCTACGCTTTGTAGCTTTGGAACGGAGGAGAAGTTTAAATGAACACTGGCAAAAAGAACGATCCGCGCATGTGGATCCGCTGGAGGGCGAACGGTCGTATCGGCACTATGGAAAGCGCCTTA
>DATHWI010000154.1 GCA_035460805.1 Verrucomicrobiia bacterium
TTGGTGGGCAATACTGGACTCGAACCAGTGACCTCTACAATGTCAATGTAGCGCTCTAACCACCTGAGCTAATTGCCCGAGGAGAAATGGACATCGTCATGCTTGCATGAAAGATGGACATTCCGACGAGGGTAACGTCCGCCGCAGGCGGAGGTTTGCCCGAAAACATTTTCAAACTCTCATAAGTGCTGCCCAATACTAGCAAAAGTTCTACTCTGTTTCTACCCTATGTACCAAAATAGCCTATTCGGCGAGGAATAGGCTATTTGAGGTGGGCAACGGAGGTCGTTGCCCAAAATTTGGTGGAGGCGGGGAGAATTGAACTCCCTTCCAGAACCGTCGTCCAGCAATCACCACGAGCGTCTCCTCTGTACTTAATCTCGATGCCGGTCTCTGTCGAGGCCACCTGACCGGTCATCCAGTTCGATTATTTTTTCGTGTACTTTGCTCCGAACAGAAGCGCTGTACCTTATTTGGATTTGTCCACGCCACCGATTCTTCCCTACCAACTCGAGAAGAGGTAACGGCAGGCCTCGCAGGCCTGCTAAACGGGTTTAGGCCGCGTTTACAGTTTTGCCGCTTTTTACGAGGCCAGCGGCGCCTCGGCTCGCAATTGAAGGTAGAATCGGCCCTGTCGAGCCCGTTCGCCCCCATGTGCACTCTTTTCAGAGCGAGATGCACTCTACCAAATTATACACCCCTTGTCAATCCCTTATTCGTCGTCCCCACCGCGTGAGAACTTGGCGCTGACCGCAATGTGACGCTTGCGTCCCTTGCCATCGACGTAATCAAAACTCTTACTTTCTAGGAAATAAGCAATAAGCTCATCAGCTAGAAGCTTCTTGGTGTCCTTAATCTCAATGGCCGCATCCTTCATCTTCTCTTGCATCTTGCGGTTGTCCGGCTCGTTCATCACTGCCTCTTTCTGAGCTTGGAACCGGCGCTTGGCCTCTTTCAGCTTTTCATCAAGCTCTACCAGCTCGCTGTCGTTAGCAAGGGCATCGGTGAGCATTTCCTTGAGGGTCTTGTATTCTTGCTCGGCGGTCTCGAGCATCTCGAGGCGCTTTTCAATCTGTGAGTTGGACATGGATATCTGTTAGTCGTTCCTACCCAGGGTACGGACGGAGTCACCCACTGTCAACTTTCCCTCCTCCAGATTGACCCCATCCCCTCTCTCGGCTACTATGCGTCCAGCATGTTGGTAGCTGTACTTTTCGATGCCGATGGCACACTCTTTGACTCCGCAGAGTTCATCCTCAACTCTTACGAGTACACGTGTCGCACACTCAACCTTCCCATGATTACCCGTGAGATGCTCAACGACTCCAAAGGGATTCCTCTCCGCGAAACGTACGATCTGTACCACCCGGAAGGAACCCAGGAGGAATCCTGTCGCGTTCATAAGGATTTTCAGCTCCAGAACCTCCATCTCTGCAAACCATTCGCGGATACGCGGGACACATTGGACAAGCTGAAGGAGCGGGATGTACGCATGGGCATTGTCTCCGCCCGTGGTGGAACGGTTCACCCTGTTGTGGAGCTCAACGGCCTGACCTCCTACTTTGAAGTAATAGTCACCGCCGATGACGTCGTCCTGCGCAAACCACACGCGGAGGGACTCCTCCTTGCCCTGGACAAGATGCAGGTCAAACCGGAGCACGCTTTCATGGTGGGCGATATGCATGGGGACATTGAGATGGGCAGGCGGGCAGGTGTCAAAACCATTGGTGTTGCCTGCGGATTTGAAGGGTGGGACAGGCTAAAGACCTACAACCCCACGTATTTGGCCCAGAACCTAGGCGACATCATCTCCCCGATCGATCTCCACCGAGGTCTTCCTTAATCAAAAGCCCAGTCAGGTGACTGGGCTCTTTTTATTGGATCTCAAGCCGCTTGGGCCTTCTGCGGTCATCCATCCTCTTGGGCAACCGGACGGTAAGGATACCATTCTTCATCTTGGCATCGGCATGATCGCTCTGGACAACCGCTGGAAGCATAAGGGTGCGGGTAAAGGCGCGTCGGGCAAACTCCCTGGTCACTTGGCCACTCTCAGGCTGTGTTGCCTCCATGAGTTCAGCAGATACCGTAAGTTGGTCATCGGTAATTTCCAAGGTAAGGTCTTCCTTGGAAAAGCCTGGGAGCTGCATTTCAACCACAATCACTTCGCCTTCATCCTTCATGTTCACCAACGGCGTAGGGCCAGCTTCCAGACGTGGTGCGTCGCCCATGAAGTCATCTAACATGTCGCGCATTTCACGAAGCGGCTCCCAGGGGTTGCCCAGGGCCGGCGCCTCAGTGGCACCATTCTCCACTGCAGCAGCTAGCGCGCGCTCATTTTCGTCTGCAATAGCAATGAGGCGCTGAAGGGGCACGGCAAAGTAAGCAGCAATTTGGAGCGCGACAGGAAGGCTTGGCAGACAACGTCCCGCTTCCATGGCGTTAATGGACTGACGCGAGATCCCTAAGGCCTCCGCGAGCTCTTCTTGTGTAAGCTCCCGTTCGCGGCGCAAATCCCGGATCCGGATGTGGATAACTCTTTTGGGTTGCATAGGGTTGAATTCATGTAAAGCATACTTTCCATCAGGGTAACCGTCAAGACAAGGGATCTGATTCCCTCGAAAACACAATTAGGAAAGAGGCTCCTTGTTTCAGAAAGAAAAAGCCACCCGAAGGTGGCTTGGAAGGCGTGGGAAGTTTATGCCTCGCAACGTACGTACGAGACAAATGCGCGATTGAACGAGCGGGGCCGGCCAAAGAGCGGCGGATTGCTCTTCAGGGTGATTAAGCCGTTAACCGCTTGTTCAAAACGGGCTTTGTCGCTTTCAAAAAGCCGGTGCAGCTCTTTGAAGCGCGGGGATCGTGACGAAATGCCGAGCTGGCGGCAGGCCGTAATGACTGAATCGGGAATGGTGAAAGATACAAGGTCTTCAGGTCTCCTATCGGGGACATCAAGAGGCAGGGATTGTTGCATATTCTCTATCCAAGACGAGGTTGTTGAACCTCTCCTACACATCATTTCAAGCCAAGGCCTATGGACGCAATATCTTGTGGTTGACCCTCAAAAATGCTACAACCAGGAGGCTCAGGACATTTCAAACATGGGGGTGTATTAATTCGACACCGTGACGGTTCCTTGCGGACCAGCATGCCGAGGACGCTCGATCCTCGTTAATCCCGAGCACCTTTACGTGCAGACTTCGTCTCACGTGCAAAGGCTTTTGTTGCCGGGCTAATGCCTGAGCAGCGCGCCTTTGCGCCTGCGTTCGCCTAAGTGCGATGCCGCTGACCTTTATTAGCCCACGCTAAAGGACCCAGCGCTATATAGTGGGCTGCTCTTGTGAGAGGCATCGTCCTCACGAGCTAAGATAACGATGCGACCTGATGTTCAAGTGAGCGCGTCGCCTTCTGAACCAGGTATGATACGACGATACGCATGTAGAACCCCGCAATTACCCACAGTGGACAGGGGTGCGACTCCCCTCACCTCCACCAATTTTTTATAAGCTCCTAGAGCCATTAATT
>DATHWI010000155.1 GCA_035460805.1 Verrucomicrobiia bacterium
AGATCAAGTTCTAGAGGCATTTTGTTTTTCTGAATCCTTGCGTGATTTTTGGTGCCCACACGCGGGCATACCGTAACCTAACGAGTTGACTCAACGCCGAAGCGCCGAGTTGGGTTGAACACTTTGTCCGAGCATGAGGAGCTCTTCGCGTGACTTTTCGAGGCTCTGCCGCGCCTGGCCGAATTTTTGCGCATTTGTGGTGCGCGCGTCTTCGACGATTTGCTGCATTGCCTTGGTGTCGGCGACGATTTGCTCAATCTGCCGGGCCTGCTCCAGGCGGTTATCGCCAGGGGCATTTGCGGCCGTAGTGACGACGCCCTGCATGAGGGTGCCGCGCACCTTAAGAAGGTTCGCATCGAGTTCCGCTCCCTGTTGAGCAAGCTGCTGAACGCTTTTGGCGATCAACGTCGAGTTCAGGGTAACGAGCGTCATTTTGATGCTGTTAAACCGTTGGGTGGCCGTCGTGGTGGTCTCCTGCAGTGTCTGGATGCCGGCGTTTTGCAACTGCCGAATCACCAGCTGATCCGCAGGAAGGCGGGTCAAGGTTCCTTCGAGAGCGATTGCCCTGCTTTCAAGGGCTTGGAGCTTGTCTTTCAGGTCTCGGATCCGGTCGTTTTCGATCGGGTTGGTGAGATCTGCAGCGCGCTCTTCGTACTCGACGTACATCTTGGCCTGTTCCACAAATAGCTGCATGAATGCAACTGACACGACGAACTCGCGGAAGCTCTGTTGGTATTGAGCCTTCAGGTCCTCGAGGGCCGTGATTTCCCGGTCGAGCTTTTGCTGCTCAGTTTGAAGCTGACGCTCCAGCTGTTTCACAAATTCGACCAGGTTTTGGGACTTGCCACTTGCGATGCCGCGTAGCTTCTCCCACATTTCCGCAATGTACGCTTGACGCGCCTTGCTACTCATGAGGGCCATCTTGACCCTGTCCATACCCGTCGGCTTATCCGAAGCAATCTTTTCGGCGAGTGCCGGCAAGTCTTGCTCATTCACCTTCTCGCCCAACTGTTGGAAGAGCTTGAAGAGCTGAGGATTGTCGAAGATATCGATTTTGGTCAGGAAACTGTCCAGGACGCGGCCGAGGTTCTTCTCCGGATCCGTCTCAAGCATGGCAATTTCCCGTTGGGAGATTGTTGCGAGTGAGACCGTGGAGAGCCTCTGCTGCACCGTGGCCATTTGCTCCGGTTCAAGTTTGACCGGGAAGCTGGCAGGAAGAACGAGGGAAGCCTGCGCACTGTCCGCTCTTTGAGGGACAGGTGACGAGGTCCCGACTGACGTAGGTGGCTGCCCAATTCGTGTGGGCCCGCCTATTCTCGTGGGTTCTGGCATTTTATTTACCTTCGCATTGTCAAAGAGCGTCGCACAGTTGTGCTTCTCTTTCAGGCCTGGAAAACCGAAATTTTCGAGGGCTGAATTAGAGGGACAAATGAGGTCATTACACAATCGTCAGGAACTGTACCATCTAACCTGGAGTTTGTCAAGAGGTAATGGCTCTAGGAGCTTGTAAAGACACCATCACCTCTTAACGTTACGCAGCGGCAAGTACGGCTGCGGGTGCGTACGTACTCATTTTCCGCTCAGAAACCTCCTTGAGGAGCACTCTGTAGCTGGCGCGGTAGCAGTCCATTTTATGGTATTCGTCACCTTTAATACCGGCGTGGAGCTCGGCAAGGCGGCTGTCATCCAGCCCCGCAAGCAGAACTGTAAGCTCTGGTGCAGGAAGTGCCAAAATGTATTTGCATGTCCGGGCGTTCAGCACAAAAGCCGGCCTCTTCATGAGGCTAAGGAGCTGCTTTGGCGATTTCATCCAATAGTGGTTGATGCGGTCTTCAATGGTTGGGTCTGCCAAGGCGTCTACCGGCTTCATCTCTACTGCATACAAAAAGTGCAGGGATTTGACGGCAATGGTACTGAAAAGTGACTCAACTGCCCGTTCATGTGAACCGGTAATCCGAATGTCATCAATCACAATTACATGATGATCGGCAAAGTCCTCCTCTTTAAGGATAAGACCATTGTTGGCCATGAGCTGCTGGCGCTCTTCTAAGGACTTCTTCGCGTAGTCACCTTCGCTCAGGTTTGAGCGGTAGATGAACGCATGCTGGACAGGGTACCCTTGGCGGAGCAAGAGAGTGTAAAGGGCGGCAGCAACGGAATGGGCAGCAGTAGGAACCACCTTATATGCAGAGGAGGTAATAACGGCCTTGCCACTCAGTAAGCGGCGCTTGACCGTAGGGTCTGCCACCAACAAGGTGGCAATTTCCCGAGCAAATTCCAAGGACACCCGGCTGTCGCCATACTTAAAACGGCTGTAGCGGGCAGGATTGAACGGCTTGTTCCCACGGGAACGCAGGTCACCGTTGGTTTTTACACCCAGGGAATAGAGGGTGTTTTTACGGATTACGCTCATGCCGAACCCTTTCCAGAGAGCACAGCAAATGAAGCAGTATACTCTGGGGACTGATGGAGGTTGTCCTCGATACAGGCAGCGACTACTTTTTGACGCAGCACATCGTTCTCAGGCTCAAGGAGTTCCAAGATCTGAGATGTGTTTTTTGCGCTCAGGAGAAACTTGCAAACCCGTTGGTTCACCACATAGGCAGTTTGGGCGTACAGGCCAACCAGGTCGTGCACCGTACTTACGGCCACATGGTTAAGCCGCGCTTCAAGCGCTGGGTCATTTGCAGCATCTTGCTGGTTGATCACAGCCACTACGGCGTAGCGGTAGGAGGCGCATCCAGCCTGGGTCAGCTGGTCAATGGTTGTCTGCGCAGATACGCCAGTCACCCAAAGGTCATCAATAATAATGACGTGCTCACCTGCAATGTGCTCCGTGATCTCGGATACAGTGGCCTGGGTCATAATGCTGGCACGCTCCTCAGCACTCAAGGTGCCGTAGTCGCCAGCAGGAATAATGCTCCGGGTAAGCTTGGAAATGGTCACTGGGCCAACTTCCAGAGCAAAACGGCGGTCGTTAATGTAGAACGATGCCCAGTCAACGAGTAAGGTAGCGCCAATTGGCACATTTCCGGTGGCTGGAGCCATAACCGTAACGGATTCTGCCTTAAGGTGTTCGTCTTGGTTCCAGAGGGCTGCACCAAGGGCAATGCCAAGCTTCTTGGCAGCCTCAACCGAGCCATACTTATACTGGCTATAGAGGGAGGCAAAAGGAGCTTCCGCGGCTTCGCCGGTAATATCGTAGAGACTGGTTACATTTGGCAGGTAAACCTGAGTAGCCTCGGCAACGTCCGGGTTCAATACATCATAAAGATGTACCCGGAGCGCCTTTAGCGTTTCATGAAAACGTGGCATGAGGGCATAGCCATTTCCTAAGGCTGCCTTGTAGAAATCGAGCAAGGCGTCAGGGGCCAGGTTCTGGATAAGCTCCTCGGCCGTACTTGCACCAAGAAGGAACTTGACCACGCGTGAGTTTAGGCGGAAATCAGGCTGGGAGGCCAATGCAAAGACATTAGCAGGCGTTTTGACCGTGGCATGGTTAAGTTCACGCTCAATAGTCGCGGACTGGGGCATTTCATTGAATGCGGCCAGGTACACGTAGGTAACAGAGGCAGCGCCAATTTCTGCAAGAACCGGGTCAATTTTGCGCTCGTGACCACCGGTAATACGCACGTCGTCAATAACAATGACGTGCTTTCCTTTCATAAGTTCAACATCAACAAGGAGGGCGTCGTTTGCAAGAAGCGCCTTGCGGTCGGCATCACTGAGTGCGGAATAGTCTATTTCAAAGACTTCGCCACGGTAAATGCGGCCACGCTTAATAGCGGGCAAACCCTTGGTAATACGGAGCTCATTTAAAGAAAGCATGGTTTCATCAGCCAATGCCTGGGCAGCAACAGGTGCGTACTTGTAGCAAGAGGCAATTAAAACCACTTCCGGTTCAAAAACTACCGGGGCGGATTCAGCCAGGTAAGCAGACATTGCACGGCCAAAGCGCTGCGCAGCAGCACCGGAACCATGTTTGAACTGACTGAACTGGTTGAGGTCGAGTTCCGCTGAGTGAGTTGCCTCACTCAGCGAATAAAGGGAGAAGTAGGCCATATGATTTAGGCGATTTCCTCGGCTAAAGCCTGGATAGAAGGAGTTGTCTCCATTCCATCCACAGCGCCTTCCGTAAGGAGGACGGCTTGAAGGCCAGCCCTAGTGGCACCGCCGTAGTCTGCAAGCGGGTTATCCCCAATATGGAGAATATTCGCAGGATGCACACCACTTTGGTCAACCAAGGCGCGGAAGATGGCTGGGTCAGGTTTGGCTACGCCAACTTCGTTTGAGAAGATAGCAGTTGAGATATGCGGCATAAGCCCCATGGTCTCAAAAGCCAGGCGCATGTTTACGCCATCAAGGAAGCCGGTGTTGCTGACAATCGCCAGCCGGATGCCCTTCTCCTTGATGCGGAGGAGGGAATTAAGTAACTCAGGCTCATTCCAAAGAGGAAGAAGCTCAACGAAGAGGGTCTGGGCCGCTTGCGCGGCGTCCTCAATGGCTTCCTCTGAGACAGAGCAGCCCATGGCTTCAGCTATTTTGCGAAGACGGTCGGCAGGTCCGAATTGGATACCTGTCCGGTCGGTCTCCTCATCACACGCAACGTCGATGTTACGCGCAACGATAGAAAATTCCTGTGCCTGGTCTGGGGCAATACCAAAGGCTTCCATGAACAGAGCCTCGCGACGAGGCTTAAATTCTGGGTTGCTTTTGATCAATGTTTTCCAGACATCGAAACTGGCAAGTTGAATGTTCTGAAAACGTGACTGGCTCATGTAATTGTTTCCTCCTTGAAATAAGATTCTCCTGTATAGCGGATAATCCGCCTTTTGTCAATACGCTAAGGGCTATCAGTATACAAAAATAGGGACCCCATAAGTAGGGTCCCTATTGTTTCCCGCAAACCTTACGCGTTCGTCAGGTAGTTTGGAAGGATGTAACCGCTCACATCTTTGCCCACATACCAGAGCACTTCATCCATAGCGTCCGTTTCAAAGGTTTCTACTGCAACGTCTGCGTAGAGGCCGCTGGATGCATCCCACCAGGTTGCCCAAGTGTCAGGCGTGCTGGTATCGCTGGAACGGACGTACATGTGGTTATCGGTACCACGGACAATCTGCCAGAGCTTGTCGTTGTATACGGCAAAGGTGCTATTACCAGTCATAAGGCCGGCGTATGTCCAAGTAGTCCACGTTGTCCCATCGGTAGTGGAACGGGTGTAGATGCCGTTATCAGTACCCCGTACCGACTGCACAAGGGTGGTGGTGTCGATGGCAATCATAGTTACCTTGCCTGCAATGGTACCAGCAGACTTCTCCCATGTTCCCCATGTCGTCCCATTGGAAGTTGTCCGCATGTAAACACCGTTGTCCGTACCTTTCACTACTTGGTACAACACGCCGTCAAACACCTGGAAGCTAATCTCACCAGAAGTAAGGCCGGAGTACTCCCAAGTAGTCCACGTCTCGCCATCATCTGTAGAACGGGTGTAGATCCCATTATCAGTACCTACAACAGATTGGAAGAGGCGGCCGCTGAAGACATCCATTACTAAATCTCCGCCGATAGTGCCGGTGCTCTTTGCCCATTCGCTTGTTACACCTGAAGTGTCCAGGGTACGGATGTACACTCCGTTGTCTGTGCCACGTACGGCCTGGTATAGCTTGCTTTCAAACACCGCCATGGACACTTCGCCTGCCGATGTCCCGGAGTTATGCCACATGGACCAGCCCGTACCGCCGGCATTAATGCCAATGCTTCGGGTGTAAATGCCGTTGTCTGTGCCATGTACCGAGTGGAACATGCGCCCATTGAAGGTCTCCATCGTTCCCGCACTCAAGGCAATCCCCTGGTCATGATTAGTTGGCAGCGCCCAATCCGTACTTGCGCTCCCGTTTCCAGAACCAGCCTGGACAACCGGTGCCCCTATCACGAGGAGGGAGAGCCCCATTATGAGTGCCGAGATACCCCGGCGAGATGTTTGTGCAACCATACTGCGACAAGTTACTGTTCGTGTTTTCACGTATGCAACCATGGTACACCCCGCCCAGATTCCCACAAAGAAGTGTATGCTAGGCCTACATGGAAAAACTCACCTCATGGGACCCGTTACAACCTGGATACACGTACATCCTCAGCGCTCCGGCGGGAGAAGGTTTTGACGCCCATTTTCTTCCTGAACTCACCCCAGCTGAAATGCTTAGTTTGGGCGTGTTCAGCGGCAATTACTTTGATGGCCACATAGAAGAATATCCCCCTGAATGGTTCAGTGGCTCAAAAATTTCAGAGGTAGCGGACCCCGACTTCAACTTCTTTAAAGTTGATGCTAGCCAGCCTCTCTCGGTCTGGCAGGCTAAGGGCTGGATCTACCCAGAGGACCCGCGTGGCTGGTTCCAATGGTACTGCAGGTACTACTTAGGGCGTCGCATCCCGGAAGAAGACCAGCGGCAAATTAAGCGCTGGAAAGCCATACGGCGCCATATTGGCGCAATAAAGAAAGCGTGTAGGCCGGGTGATTTGCGTTGTCGGCCACGGCAGCGCCAGGCACTGCTTCACTGGGCGTATGACGGGAGAAAAATCTAGCCTTAACCTGGACTGAGGAGTGTTTTTGAGGTATAACAACTGAGGACTTTGTCCGGGAGTTGATACTTGAAGCACCGCACATCTTGGGCGTTTACGCTCATCGAACTACTCGTTGTCATCGCGATTATTGCCATCCTGGCCGCCATCCTGTTCCCCGTTTTTGCCCAGGCAAAAGCAGCAGCCAAGAAGACAAGCTGCCTTTCCAACGCACGGCAAGTAGGAATTGGTTTCATGCTCTATGCGCAAGACGCCGACGACTACTTCCCCTTGAAGAACTTCCCCACAGACAGCAGTAGCTGGACGGGAACAACCCAGCCGTACATCAAGAGCAAGAGCATCTTAATGTGCCCGTCGGACGACAGTGCAAACTGGAAAACGCCCTTGGCCAGCCCCGGGTTTGGCAAGGACGGCCTGCGCCGCTCTTCCTACTTCAGCAATGCCTGGCTTTCCGGTGACGGCCCGTATCCCTCCTACACTTCGGTAGGGAGCCCAGCAAGCGTGATTTACCTGGCCGAAAGCGCCAAGGATATCACCCGTGACCACTTTGCCCCGTTCAACTGGATACAGGAGACGCCTCCCAACCCCATGTTCAACGGGTTCATGAACGGCATGACCTGGGACTCTGCCAAGAAAGAGACGACGGAACTAGCCATTAGGCGGCACACCGAAGGCGCCAACTACGCCAATGTAGACGGGCATGCCCAGTACGCTACCTGGGGCCGGGTGTGGTACCAGAAACCAAATGAAGGAGTGTGGGATGGGGCGTTCGATCCCCGCCAGCCCTAGACTTACAAGGCCTCAGCACACGCTGAGGCCTTTTCATGCATCACAAGAATGTCACAGTTCCAGCCAGCGCCGGAGTATATCCTTAAGGATCCCTTCTTTGGCGCGAATATCGCCTATATCTGCAAAGGAAATGAGCGCGCGGATGTTGGAGCTCCATTCCAGCAAGCCCGAATTATCAGGTAGGACAGGGTCCGCATTTTTATCCTCCTTAAGGGTGGCGCCAAAGTGGAGGATGAGCCGGATAGGACCCGTGCTACGCACATTAAACGTAATACGGTCCTCACCCTTGAATACATAACTCGGTGAATTCCATTTAATGTGCTCCACAAGGCCAGGATGGACACTGAGAATAATCTCCCTGAGCGCATCAACTTCTTCCCGACTCCCCTCTTTAAGGTCAGCTAGGAAATCTGGAACCGTAGGGTATTTTTTCACTAGTCCCGGTGCCACTTGTACCGGAAGTTGAAAATGACAAGCGCAAAAATGAGTGTATCAATGACCACGAGGCGATTGGCAGAAGCATCATCAAAGAACCCACCGTTCTGTAGGAGAAGGATGTACGGGATCAGGAACGGAAGGAGAAGAGGAAGAACTTTAAGGAAGCTGGTGAGCTGGTACTTCTTCTTAAAGCGGCCGTACTGCTCGTCCCAGCTGGCACGGTCATCATCTTTGTCCGTCAACCGTTGGCGGATGTTATTGCTGTGGTGCGCCAACTGCTCCAAGGTCATTTGGTTGGCTTGGTAGTTAAAGCAGAGAACCGCAAAGACTACTGGCAGCGTGAGAAGGAAATAGACAGTTACAATGCTGTCCATTCCGCCGAGGAATGTGAAATAGAGCACTGCCGCAATAAACTGCATGAATGCCGCATTGGTAAGCATGCCGTGAAGCATTTTGGCCCGGTCAGCCACCTCTCCCCTCACTGCTTTGTATTCCTGGATAAGGATATCCCGCTGCATATGGGTACGCTAAAGGTAATGTGGCTTAAGTATTGCAGGAGCGGCTTTTACCCGCAATGTTACGCCACACATGGACTGGTTCTGTTTATTTGCTCCTAGAGTCAATATCTGTTAGTTTTGGGCTAGGAAATGTTCTTTTCCAACCTGGAGGTTCGGTATGCCAATATACGCCTTGGAAGGCGGCCCCTGCGCCGGCAAAACAACGATCACTAACGCTATTATCGAAGAGTGGCCCGACGTCATTGTCGTGCCGGAAGCAGCCACCATTATCCTGGAAAACGGCTATCCCAAAGTTGGCCGCGACATGGAGTTCACCCCTGAATGGTTGCACTTCCTGCAAAAGATTGTCGTTCCCATGCAAACCAACATGGAAGATGTCTGGAGGCTAAAGCTTGATGGAGGTTCAGCCAGACTGCTTCTCTGCGACCGCGGCGTCCTCTCGGGTGCTGCATATGTGCCAGGAGGCGTAGCCCAATATGAAGAGCTGACAGGCCTCGTACCTGCAGAGGCTCATAAGCGCTATGACGGCGTTATCCACCTTGAATCGGTGGCCACCGCCAACCCAGCCCTTTGGGACTCTCTCAAAGCGAGCAACCCCGCCCGCTACGAAACGCTGGACCAAGCAATTGAGCGCGAGATGGCGTTGCGCGAAGTCTATAAGGGACACCCCAATTGGATCTTCATCAGCGGCAAGGACGGCATTGAGTCCGTTAAGAGCCAGGTCCACAACCTACTTAGCCAGATCCTCGACGTTAAAGTTGAGCGGAAATGGCGGCTTAAGGACCTCTCAGCACTCCCAAATCTGGAAACTGGCCGCAACGTAAGAGTTGAACAAGGCTACATAACGGATATGGAAGGGGCGGAACTGCGCATCAGGCGCATGGGGTTCCGATGCCTCATGGCGGTAAAGGGCGTGCCTGGCATGACCCGCAGCCGCTGGGAGCGCACCATGCCAGAAACCGTATTCAACACGCTCTGGCCGGAAACGGAAGGGCGAAGGATACTGAAGCAGCGTCACTTTGTTCCCAGCGGGAAGTACGTGGCCGAGGTGGATGTCTTTGACCCTGCACTGTTTGGCGACCTTGTTGTTGCCGAATTCCAGTTCAAGGACGAGATGGAAGCTGGGCGCTTTGAGCTCCCCCAATGGATGGTTGACGCGGGTGCTGAGGAAGTGACGTGCAACCCGGAATTCAGCAACCGGGCCCTGGCCCGTTAAACGGAAAACATATGGCAAAGGAAATCGAGCGAAAATTCATCCTTCCGGCATTGCCGGCAATTACCTTCGAGAACGGCGTCTCCATGATTCAAGGCTACGTCCCTATCCCAAATGGCCAGCTGGCCATGCGGGTCCGTGACGAAGGTGGCAAGAAGGTCCTGACCTTTAAAAGTTCCGGTACGTCAGTCCGGTACGAAGCCAACATCAACATGGACGAGCACCCGGAAATCTTCGACCTGCTCGTCGAAAGCACCAACGGCGCGGTGCGCAAGTTCCGCTATGCCATCCCCGATGGCGACGGTCACTGCGAACTGGACGTCTACTCGGGCGACCATCCCACACTCGAGGGTAAGATTTCCGTCGAGCGGGAGTTCCCGTCAGAGGAAGCGTCTGCGGCGTGGACACCACCCCAATGGATGGTGGATGCAGGCGCCATAGAGGTAACGGGCGACGAACACTACCTGAACAGCAACCTGCTCACGAATGGATGGCCTGCCAACTAACCTCGGCACAGCTCAACTTCAAAACCGGCCCCATGGCCGGTTTTTTCTTAATAATAAAACCCCCGAGCGGTTGCTCGGGGGCCTTTGGGATCCTTAAGGGATGCTGTTGAACGCCTCTTGGATGAAGCGGCCATACTCCTGCCTCGCCTTATGTGCTGTCTCGGTGACCCTGGACCAGAAGGGCTGAAGGCTTCTCCAGATCTCTTCCAGTTCATCTTCGCAGTTGGAAAGCTGCGAAAGTGTTGACCAGCTCATGAAGTCGAACGGGAGGTCGAGGACCAGATCCAGGATAAGGTCCGGGAAGTCGTCAATCCCCTCGCTCATACCACGCAGGCCGGTTTCGGTCTGGTCGTATTTCTTGAGCGCGAGGTCAAACTCCCGCAGCGCTTCCTCGGCCTCGCTAATCGAGTACTGGGCTTCGCTGTTAGCGGAGCTCGACAGGATCGAAGCGACGTTGTTAGTCGACACGAGGTCGTAGGTTTCCATGGACTGCGCGCTACTGATGTCGTTCATAGCCTCTTCGAGCGCCTCACGGCACCGAATGGCCGCCTCCTCAAGGAGGCCTGTAGCAACCATGTGGTCTCGCGCCACCCTAAACCCAGGATTGGATTGGTGGAGCTCAGTGACAATGTCAATGTCGATCTCGTTCCGGAGACCGGCGATCTTCTCGCGCAGCGTCTCTGCGCTTTCCTGCAGGCCATCCGTTGTCCGGATAAGGTCGCGGCGACGAAGGACGAGGTCCCTGTCACCCCAGAACCAACCCCAGAGGTAGCGCTCGCGGAATCCCATCTGTTCCCAGAGGGTTTCTGCGAACTCCGCGTTCTCTTTGATCGTCTGGTCCAACGCATCTGCCTTTTTCAAAAGCTCGAGAAGGTCTGCTTTCCTGTTTTTAAGTTCGACTGAAATTCCTAACACTCATCCTCCAGTACTATCGTGAGTGGCTGATTTATATCATATTTTCCCTCAATTGTCAATGAGATTGACCTGATAAAGACCATTTTTGACCTGCTTTCGCTTCTTTTCTGTACAATGACGATTAAGAGAACACGACATGCTGCAAGAAAGACCTACATACCCTGAACCGGCGCCCCCTCAAAACGAGAGGCCTCTTTTCGAGGAAACAAACACCCCTTCTTTTGAGCGGGAAACTGAACCGCTTTCTGACAGGGTCAAGGTTGCCCGCCTAAACCGCACTATCGTAACGGTTAAGGTTGGCAATACTGGGTTGGGAGTTCTTGCAAGAAAAAATGAAGATGGATCACAAAAATGGACTTCGGATTTTATTCCCGAAGGAGACTGGGGCAACCGGGAAGACAGGGAGTTCAGGAATGTTCTCATCTTCTCCTACGCTTTCAACACTTTCCTTAATTGGGTTGAGAATTTTGACGATTGGGAAGACTGGGACCTCCAACGCCCCGACACACTCCTTGGCAATGCCACCAATCAAAAAATGCACGATTTCTTAGTGCGCATTTTCGGAAGCAATGTCTCACCCACTGAGGATGAACACGGCAGGGGCACGGTTTCCATTATTGACCTGGAAACGCTCCTCGCCGATGACGAAGCGAGAGGCAGGCTTAATGCCCTTGCTGAACGATGCAAGAGTAAAGACCTACAGGTTGAAAAGTAGGTTCTGTAACTAGAGCCTACCGCGACCGAGCATACCTCTCCACGGGGGCAAACTGGTCAGTAAGAATTGGCAACTCTCCGTCCCAGCCCTTGTTCCAACGTAGCGAAAGGTACTTTCTCTGTAGTTCGTCAGCGCCCGCAGCATCATCTTGAAGCGGGCTTTTGCTGGCCACAAAAATGACATTTTGCAGTGACGCCGAATCAATCCCCTCATACACCTGGAAAAGGGCCCCTTCCGGCAAGGACACCTGCGCCGTTTGGACAATGGACTGAGTGATGTGCGAAGTATCCCCTGTAAGGCCGCCAATGACGTTCATAATCATCACCCCATCCTCAGTAAGCGCAGCGGCAATCCGCGCAAATGCTTCTTGGGTCACAAGTTGAAAAGGGATCTGTACGGACCGGAACGCATCGCCAAAAATAAGGTCGTACTTTTTCTCATTCTTATTGAGAAAGGTGCGGCCATCCTCATGAATAATCGTGAGCCGCGGGTCTGGCACCAGGTTAAAATGCTCTTGCGCAAGCTTAGTTACACCGGGGTCAATTTCCACTACATCTACTTGTGCATTTGGAAAACGCTTAAGGAGCTCCTTCGGGTAGGTATACGCCGCGCCCCCAATGACTAAAATGTTCTGCGGGTCAGGAAAAAAATAGCTGTCCAGTTGGTAAGCTTTAATGTAATCAAAAACCAAACCTCCGCCATTGTCCGTGTACTCCGCAGAACTGTACTCATTGCCAATTCGCATCACCCGTATTTCTCGTCCATCCCAATTCATTTCCGGATATACCCAAACCCGGCTATAGGCTGTGTCGGTATCAACAAACCCATTGGACACATTCCGTGCGTGCACTGCCTGCATGTACCTGCCCTGGGTCACAATCACCAACAGGCCCAGAATTACAGCAACTCCAGCCTTTTTATGAGGGTAAACCAAGGCGGCAATACAGAGGGACAGCGAGGCAAGGCCAAGCAAAATATTGTGCGTGCCAAAGTACTGGATGAGCACTAGGCCAGTAAGCAACGTGCCAACAATACTTCCGACGGTAGAAAGTGCGGAGAACGTCCCCATCGTAGAGCCGGAATCTTTCACGGTATTCAACGCGAGGCGGGTAATGTAAGGGCTTGTCGCGCCAAGGGTAAGGCTGGGGATGCCAAAGAAGAGCGTGGCGGCAAAAAGGCTTTGCCAGGAAAGTGACAGGCCAGATTCCTGGAGTATCGGGAGCATTTTTCCTGCCGAATACGGAATGAGGGCGATGGCCAAGCCAGCAACGCAATAGAGCCCGGCCAGCTGGCGCACTGATGAGAACCGGTCAGCCAGTTTTCCTCCCGCGTAGTATCCGACACTGAGAAAAGCCAGCACGATCCCAATAAGCGCTGACCAAACTGTAATGGTGGTGCCAAGGTAGGGGGCCAGCACGCGCGCGCCCACCAGCTCCACAGCCATGACGGTGAAGCCGCCCAGGAAGGAAGCGAGGCGGAGTTGAAAAGCGTATGCCGTGGTCATTATGGAGGGTTAACGCCCTTGGAGAATGGGTAAGGCAACAGGTGTCTTAACATGACTGTCATCGTTCACCCACGCCTCCGTAAGGCAGGCCATGTACAAGCGGTCTGGGGAATCACCGAGAAAGTCGGTCATAGCAGGAGCTGGCTTTCCTTTTTGCAGGTACCGGATAGCGATGCACTTTTCTATTTCCACCAGGTCTGTCACCTCATGTGCCAAGGCTTTGGCGTAGAAGCCAAAATCACCCACACCCTCTTCTTCGCTGAATACACACACCGCAACCTGAGGGTGGAGAAGAATATGCTGCGAGTGCTCTGTATCCTTGCGGGATTTCCAAATAATGTTCAGCTCGTCATCAAAACTCAGGTTTAAACATACTGTCCAGGGGTTGCCCGACCCATCAACGGTCGACAAGGCAAACTGCTTGTGTCGAGGCAGGTTGGTGCGGATAAAATTGATAACCGATTCCGGATTGTTCCCCTGAAAAGCAGCCATGACTTACTGAGTATAGCGGAATGAGGAATCCACCTAGAACAAAATTTTCCCGGCATGACCAAAACGATACGTTTTATTTGCACTTACCAGATTGACAATCATCCATTTTTATGCTAAAGTGCCAGCGCTCATTAACAAATCGAAAAGAGAGCTAAGGGAGGTCCAGTGGACCAACAACGTCACACCGGCTTTGTGATTGGCTACACCACACACTCCGGCAAACCCCCAGTTTGGAAAGTCCGTGTAAAGGATGAAACAAGTCCCCAGAACGGCGCCAAGCTAACCGTAGCCTCCATTCGCGATAACATCGCACTGTCAAAAGGTTTAAACGTTAACTTCCTCATTGGATCAGTAGATGACACCTCTGGACAACCCGACCTACGGGCTGTCGATGTTCAACTACAACCAGTGGGCTAAGAATGTGAAAACCAGGTCAAAGGTCAAAAAGAAATGCAAAGTGAAGCAGAGATAAAATCTTTCGTACTCGAAACGGAACAGTATGTCCAAGGCATGGAAGGGCGCATCCGAACACTGGATCGCAACCTTGCCGAGACGCGAGGACAGCTGGAAATAACTCGCATTCGCGGGTCTCTCCCTCGGGAACTTGTACCACTCCGCGACGCCCTCATGGGTGCGCGGTCGACCATTGCAGAACAGGAAGAGCTGCTGGCAAGACTCACCAAGCCAGCCCTCCTGTATGCCACTGTCCTTAAGGTTAACCGCAAAGCGGGGAGCGTTGAGGCAAAGGACTTCCCCCTAGGAAGCAAGGTGGTTTACCTGGACGACAGGGAAAACCCAACTACCACTACGATGGAGGTGATGTCGGCTGTAAACGAAGACGGCTATGTAACTGTTTTTGATCACGGATCGAAGCGGAAACACTCCCTCTACGTCTTACCTCCCGCCTTTAAACCGGTCATCCTGATTGACGACCAAAGGAACCCGCTCCCTCAAGATACCGTGCCGCGCCCTGGTATGAAGGTCAAACTCCATACCCCGCACTGCTTTGGTACGCGGGAAAGTGAGGTTCCTTACAACTACTACGAAAAGAACCTGAGTGTTCGCTTCGGGGTCATTAGTGAGGTTGCCTTTAACTACCTCCTGGTTAAAACCTGCGTAAGCACCCCATTCGCGTTTGTGTACCACCGCCGTCCCCTTCAGGCGGCTCCTGAGAGCCGGCTTATCACCACTGCAGTCATTGCTTTGGAAGGCAAGACGGTCGAGGTCCTGGTACCTGCCCTCTACCACATTAAAGAGGGCGACACCGTCAAGGTAGCGGCTGAAACTATGCAGATAGTCGCACTGGCCGATTACCAACCGGCCGGCGAACTTGCTTCTGTGCGCGAGGTGGTGGATCACTCCACCATCGAAGTGGAGATGGGCGGCTCTGTCCGTATCGTCTCTTCGGGCGCTCTAAGCACTTCACTCGAAAAGGGCGACCGCATTATCGTCGACCCAAGCGGGTCGGTGGTGATTCGCAAGTTGCCCGATGGAAAGGAAAGGTTCCATGCGCCCGTGCAAACGGTTGCTTGGGACGACATCGGCGGTCTCTTCGCTGCCAAAAAGCACATGAAAGAGATCATCGAGCTTCCTTACCAGAACCCGGCTATCTACAGCTTTTACAAGAAGAAGCCCGTCAAGGGCGTCCTCCTGTACGGCCCTCCGGGCTGCGGCAAGACCATGTTGGCCAAGGCAACCGTTAACGCGATCGCCAGCCTCCATGGAGCTGACTCTGCAGACTCTGGTTTCATCTACGTAAAAGGTCCGGAAATCCTGGACAAGTACGTCGGTGTGGCTGAAGCGACCATTCGTCAGATCTTCCAACGTGCACGCAAGCACAAGGAGCAGCATGGCTACCCCGCCGTCATCTTCATCGATGAAGGTGATGCCATTCTGGGTAGGCGCGGCAGTGGGATCAGTTCAGACATCGAGCGCACAATTGTGCCCGCTTTCTTGGCTGAGATGGACGGTCTCGACGAGACCAGTGCCATCGTTCTCATTGCCACAAACCGGCCCGATACGCTTGATCCCGCCGTTGTGCGAGACGGGCGAATTGACCGGAAGGTGCGCATTACGCGCCCTGACGAGATGAGCGCCGTGGAGATCTTCAATATCCACCTTCGTGGGATACCACTCGCAGCGGGACACAACCACTGCGAGCTCGCGGAGCTTGGAAGTAAGGAGCTGTTCTCAACGAACCGCATTCTCTACCGCATCAACCTCACGGACGAGTGCCTGCCGTTTACCTTGGGCAACCTCTGTAACGGCGGCATGATTGCCGGAATCGTCGACCAGGCCACCTCAAAGGCCATGCATCGCGACATAGAAAGAGGTACACAAGGAGGGCTGGTTAGGCAGGATGTCATCGACGCAATCAATGATGTATTCTTGCAAAACCTGGACCTCGACCACAGCGAACCCCTGGAAGAGATTCTGGAGGACGTGAAAGGCCGCCTGCAAGGCATCCAGCGCGTACGCGTCGGTGCCGCTTAGGAGGAAACCGAATGATCTTCGACAAGCTACGCAAAAAACCCACTGCCCCCGGAAATGGGGGAGGCGGCCTGGACCTCGGCAACCTGCCAGAGGAACAGGAAAACGTTGACACTGCGGGAAGCCTGAGCGAGATTGATGCGGCCTTGGCGTATGCTAAGACCCTCAACCAGACTCAGCTCCCCAAAGTGTACGATCCAAACTGTGGATGCCTGGGGGAAAATGATTATGGCGGCTTTTAGCGCCATTCTCTACCTCGCCCTGGCCGTCTCGGCACTTGCCGTAACGGTATCCAAAGGCAAGGTCTTTATCCCCTTCCGGGAAAAGGTGGCTAAGTGGAGTAGTTGGTGGGGCGAGCTAATCACTTGTCCGTACTGCCTAAGCCACTGGCTTGCACTGGTCCTCGTGCTGATCTATCAGCCGCGACCGGTTCAGTCCAACATCTACCTTCTCGACTTACTCGTTTCGACCATGGTGGTCGTAGCGATTTCCGCTTTTTCGGCGGGACTGATTCTCCGAGCATTCGGACCAGCCCCCTCGAGTTAAGCACCTTGCCCGTCGCACATCGCGACGGGCTTTTTTAATATCTAAGATTTAGAAGCCAACCCCTGGTACGCAATATCGCGCCGATAATACATGCCATCAAAATGAATCTTTCCCACCGCTTGATACGCCTTATCCACCGCTTCCTGCAGCGTACCCGCAACGGCACTCACGCCTAGGACACGCCCGCCACTGGTAACCAAAGCACCACCAGAGACTGCGGTACCTGCATGGAATACCACAACCCCTGGGATCTTTTCCGCCCCTTCAAGGCCGGATATGACCTTTCCTTTCTCATAAACACCCGGGTACCCTGCACTTGTCAGGACGACACAAACCGCATGCTGCTCACTCCATATGGGTGTCACATCCGCCAAGGCACCCTTTGCCGCACCCTCCAACATCTCATACAGGTCACTCTCCAAAAGGCGCATGTACGATTGCGTTTCAGGGTCACCAAAACGGGCATTAAACTCCAACAGCTTTGGCCCGCTGGCTATCATCATCAGGCCTGGAAAAAGACAGCCTTGAAAGCAGCCAATTTCTTCCCTCAGGGCCCGCATGGTTGGCTCAATCACTTCCTTTGAAATGAGGTGGGACTCACCTTTCGAAACCCAACTCAACGGCGCATAACTACCCATGCCGCCCGTATTTGGACCCGTGTTTCCGTCGCCAATTCTCTTGTGGTCTTGTGCAAAGGGAAAAACAATATGATGGTCCCCGTCGCTCACGATATGTGCGGATATCTCAGGCCCATCCAAGTACTCCTCAATCACAACCTGGGCTCCCGCCTCGCCGAGCGTTTTTTGGACAAGCAGATCCTTCAAGGCATTTTGTGCCTCGGTTTTGGTGTGGCAGATGAACACACCTTTCCCGAGCGCCAACCCGCTTGCCTTAATGACAATTGGCACTGCTTTCTGGTGGATATATTCCAAGGCCTGTTCGTAATCCGTAAAAGTTTGGAACTCAGCAGTAGGAAGTTTGTATTTCTCCATAAACTGCTTACTGAACGCTTTGGACCACTCTACTTGTGCTGCCCGCTGCGAGGGACCAAAGACAAGCAACTTTTCCTTTTGAAAAATGTCCACGATGCCCGCCGCAAGCGGGTCATCGGGACCAACCACCGTTAGGTCAACTTTTTCCTTGCGGGCAAATGCTACCAGGGCAGGAATATTGCTCGTGGCGATATCAACATTTTCACCCCACTGGCTAGTTCCAGGGTTGCCGGGAGCGATAAAGATTTTACCCACTCGCGGGGACTGTGCCAGCTTCCACACCAACGTATGCTCCCTGCCACCCCCACCTACGACGAGCACTTTCTTCTTCATATGTTTAAGAAAGTAGGTCAAACCAAAGGATCTTCACAATCGTCTTTGGACCCACTCGTGGGCCATAGTAGGCGCGGTACGTGGCGTACATCTCCTTGTCATTTGCAAACCGCTCATGGCCTTCCCAATCTTCTTCCTCTAACTTTCCTAGCGGCTTTTCTACTTGGCGGGTGATTGTCGCCTTCGCAAAAGGAACATCACTGCCATTTTCGTACAGTTCAATGAGATCGCCAGCCTGCAAATTTTTGTCATCAAAAAGACGCCAAGTACAGACTTTCGTACCCTGGCGGACTTGCTCTGCAAGGTGTGGCTGGAACTTTAGGGTTTTGTACACAATGCTACCTAACTGGGTATGATTTCTACTGTCACTTTAGCAGAAGAAAAAGAGTCAACCCATTAAAAGGGGCGTGACAAATACGCAGTTATCTGCTATGGTAGCCAACATGTGCAGTTTGAAAGACAGACGGATCGTATTGGGTTCATCTTCAAAGTTCCGCCAGCGGGTCTTGACCGAGATGGGCTACACATTCGAAATAGTTCCACCGGACATCGACGAGAAGGCAATTAGGTTTGCCGATCCGACAGAGCTCACCATGGCGATTGCGCAAGCAAAAGCCCTGGCGCTCCGTGAAAAAGTCACCGGGGACGCAATTGTCATTGCGGCAGACCAAGTCCTCTGCAACAAGGGTGTGATCCGGGAAAAGCCCGTTTCACCTGACGAAGCACGGGAGTTCCTCCGCAATTCCAGCTCCGCCCCTACGGAATGCGTCACCAGCCTCGTGGTGGTGAACGTAGCCACGGGCAAACAGGCAAGCGGGACAGATATCACCCGCGTCTACATGCGGGACTTTCCGCCGGAGGTCATAGACCACCTTATCGTGCACAGCGAGATCATGGACTGCGCGGGTGCGGTACAAGTCGAAAACCCCGTCTTTGCCCAATATGTCGAGCGCATTGAGGGAACAATCGACAGCACCATGGGCTTGCCCAAGGAGCTGACTTTGCGGTTGATGGAAGAGGTGAGCTGATCAAACCTCAAGTGCCAATGAATATATTCGTTGGCACTTTTTTATTCCCAAACGGCTGGGAAGCCGATTAAATAAAGCCCCTTAGCACTTCTGGCCATATCCTCCAGAGTGGCGTAGGGTATAACTACAAATAGTAACTCCTGCCATCCCATGAAAAGTAGTGCTTTTACCCGCATATTGTTTGTGCCCGCAACCATTCTCGTACTCCTCTTTTT
>DATHWI010000156.1 GCA_035460805.1 Verrucomicrobiia bacterium
GGTTGGACGTGAAAAGGACTAAACCTCTACTTTTAAGTTTCGCCATGGTGGCAGGAATATAGCAGCCGAACAGGTGTATTTCAAGGTTTTTGACCTGTCACAAATAGAATACCCACCTTGCGGTGGGTAGTGTGCGGCCTACTTCCAAACCCGTTTTTTATTAATGGCTTCCTTTTCCCTAAATGCCTGCTCAAGGTCAATATCAAAATAATTACAGAAGTAGAGCAGGTACATGAAAATGTCTGCCAGCTCCTCGTTCACGCCGCCCACGTGCGATGCCCGGTCAAAGCGCCTGCCTTCCGCTTTCCGTATGGCCTTTGCCAGTTCGCCTACTTCTTCGGTGAACTGCAAGAACTGCCCCATGATGTCGGTGCTGTCAAAACCTCGGTGGGCCATCATGTCCGCCACATACTTCTGGAAGTCTTGCGGTGATGGTTTTTGTGGGAGGTGGAGGGGGTCTTGCTTCATGTGGGCAGTATTTCAAAAGCTGAGGAACTTGGCTATTCGTGGGTACGGTAAGGCAGTATGAGTCGACCAGCTGTAACATCCCGGGTAGTATGAGCCTACATAGTGAAGAAAGGAGATTCTATGCCACTGCCAATCGATATGATCCTTGTCCGGCACGGAGAGAGTGAGGGAAATGTGGTGCACGGCAAGGATTACAGAGGTGAAGACAGGAGCGATGTCCCACGTGAGCATGGGGAACGCCATACTTCGGATTACCGCCTGACCGACAAGGGGATCATGCAGGCAAAGGCTGCTGGGGAGTGGATTAGGAAAAATATCCCCGGCCAGTTTGATAAATACGTAGTCTCTTCTTACGCCCGTGCCCGGGAAACAGCGGGTTACCTGGACTTGCCAGGTGCCGGCTGGGAGATAGACCCCTACCTGGCCGAGCGTAACAGTGGCGACTTAATGAGGATCTCTCGTGCGGAGATAGCGGTTAAGCACGAAGAAAACGCGGCCATCCGCGCGCTTAATGCGTTTTACTGGAACCCGCCAAACGGGGAGTCGCGGTTAGTGGCGGCTTTGCGCTGGGACAGGGTTATTAACTCCCTTGCGCAGCGTTACTCCGATGGCCGGGTAGTGATTGTGGCTCACGGCACCATTATTGAGACCGCCATGATGCGGCGACTGCACTGGACGGTGGAAGACTTCCTAGCCTGGAAGGAAGATAACGATCCTCGCCATGAAGTCCATAATTGCCAAGTGCTTCACTTTACGAGGAAGGATCCGAAAACGGGACAGATTAATCCCAGTGTCCGCTGGTGGAGAACGGTTTGTCCGTGGGACCTTTCAAAGGGTGAAGGGGAGTGGCAGGCGATTGAGAAGAACCTGCTTTCCAGTAAGGAGTTGCTACAGCAGGTAGAGAAGTTCCCAAGGTATATTGCGTAGGGTATGAAAACGTCGACCAGGGTAGGTCGACGTGAAAAAGTTGGTTGGGCCTAAAAGTAGTCTACGTCTCGTACGTGCACTTCGTGAATGCTTCCACAGGTTGTGCAGACGTAGATTTCCTTGAAGTAGTCGCACTTCATTTCCCCACCGGAAGAGGGAAGGTACTCGGTATAGGGTTTTGTGTACTTGTTTCTGCTATCGTAAC
>DATHWI010000157.1 GCA_035460805.1 Verrucomicrobiia bacterium
GGAAGATGTCACGCTCAATGCCCGTACCATCCAGGCTATCCCGCTGCGTCTCACGCGCGTAATCCCTGGCCGCTTTGAAGTGCGCGGCGAGGTGTACATCACCAAGAAGGACTTTGCCATCATAAATGGTGAGCAAGAGAAGAAGGGGCTTCCCATATATGCAAACCCCCGCAACTTGGCGGCGGGAAGCATGCGTCAACTTGACCCTGCCCTGGTTGTCCAGCGGCGGCTTAGGTTTTTCGCGTACGCCGTTGCTGGTGAGCACGGCCTGGAGACGCATGCTGGTGAGCATGCTCTGGCGGCCGAGCTCGGGTTTCCTGTAGAGCCGCACAGTGTTCTGTGCGCCAGCATTGAAGAAGTGGAGCAGTTTTTGAACCAGTGGGAAGAGAAGCGGAAGGGCCTCCCTTACCAAACTGATGGCGCAGTGGTGAACATCAACGATGAAGCTGTATTTGAACGGCTCGGTGTAGTAGGTAAGGCGCCCCGCGGGGCCGTGGCCTTTAAGTTTTCGGCTGAACAGACGACAACTATTGTTAAGGATATTACCCTTCGCGTGGGGCGGACGGGTGCCATTACCCCTACGGCCGAATTTGAACCAGTCCGTTTGGCTGGTACAACAGTTGCCCGTGCCACCCTGCATAATGCTGATGAAATTGCCCGCAAGGACATCCGCATAGGTGACACCGTCATTATCCAAAAGGCAGGGGACATCATCCCTGAGGTCATTGAGGTGGTGAAAAGCCTCCGTCCCGATGACACGAAGCCGTTTCATTTCCCTAAGGAACTCTCCGGGGTGCCAGTTATCCGTCGCGACGGTGAGGCTGCACATTACGTAGATGTCAGCGCCCTGACAGCGGCAGACGACCAGAGCGGCGCAGTTGTCCTGGATGACATCCTTAAGCGCAAGTTGGAACACTTTGCGAGCAGGGGAGCTATGGATATTACGGGGCTCGGCGAGAAGGTGTGTGCCCGCTTGGTGGACGCTGGATTGGTGAGCTCTTTTGCTGACCTGTACGGAGTTTCTAAGGAGCAGCTCCTTACCGTAGAAGGCTTTGCCGACTTGTCTGCCGAGAACCTGGTGCAGGCCATTGCGGAAAGCCGCAACCGCCCGTTTGCCAAGCTGTTGTTTGGCCTAGGAATCCGCCATGTAGGCGCCGAGACTGCCATTACCATTGCTAACGAACTGGTTGAGCGCGGGCGCATGATGGGGAACGACGAGCTGCTCTTTGAGGAGGCGGTGGCTATCCTGCGTGCAATGACGCCTGAGGCATTCAATGCGCTTCCTGACGTTGGCCCGGTAGTGGGACAGAGTCTCTACGATTATTTCCAGAATTCCCATGAGCAAACAGTTTTGGACCAGCTCATTGCGGCAGGGATGCGGGCACCTTTGGTCATTCCAAAGCAGAAAGCGGGAGGAGCCTTTACGGGCAAGACGGTGGTACTTACCGGCACTCTGGACAACTACAGCCGTGAAGAAGCAGGTGAGCTTATCCGGGCTGCGGGTGGGAAAATTTCCAGCAGCGTAAGTAGCGAGACTAGTTACGTTTTGGTGGGGGACAAGCCTGGAAGCAAGTTGGCGAAGGCCGAACAATTGGGCGTTGCAGTGCTGGACGAAGAATCATTCAGCGCACTGCTCGCGGGGTAATTTTGCTTCAGATGCAATCTGGTCTGTCCCTGTAAGTCCTGCTACCATAACCTTATATGTCAGAACTCTCCCGCTCCGATATCCAGCACCTGTCCCGCCTTGCCCGCCTCAGCCTTACGGAAGAGGAGTACGAGCGGTACGCAACCCAGCTTACCCAGGTGGTGGGCTATGTTGACCAACTCTCTTCGGTGGACACGAGCCATGTGGAATCCCGCGTGGGAGTGACTGGACTCACCAATGTGATGCGTGCCGATGTCCCGGTGGAGTCAGACTTCAACTTGGATTTGGCGCTTTCTGCTGCCCCACGCCGTGACGGCGATTATATTGAAGTACGTGCTGTACTGGGCGGGGAAACGGAGTCTGCCTAATGGCCAAGCCTCTCTATACCCTTACCATTGAAGAAGCGGCCGCGGGGCTGGCAGCTGGTGAGTATACCTCCCTGGAATTAACGGAAGCCTGTCTTGCCCGGATTGCTGACGTTGAGCCTAAAATCAACGCTTTTGTGACCGTGCTTCCAGACCTCGCCCGCGCCCAGGCAAAAGAAAGTGACGAACGCCGCGCTGCAGGCAAAACCTGTGGTACTTTGGATGGCATCCCCTACACCTTGAAAGATGTCTATGCTACGAGTGATTCGCCAACCAGCGCCTCTTCCCACATCCTTGAGGGATGGGTCGCGCCGTACAGTGCCACCGTCTATCGCAAGCTCCGGGAGGCAGGCGCAGTTATTTTAGGCAAGACAAACACCGATGAATTCACCATGGGTGTTTCCACCGAAACATCGTATTTTGGTGTTACCCGCAACCCGTGGGATACCGAGCGGGTGAGTGGTGGTTCCTCTGGTGGTCCTGCTGCTTCTATGGCAGCCCACATGGGACTCTTCTCCATTGGTACGGACACGGGCGGTTCCATCCGTCAGCCTGCTGCCTTTTGTGGTATCGTTGGCCTTCGCGCAACCTATGGGCGTGTTTCCCGTTGGGGTGAAATTCCAATGGCTAGCTCCTTGGATCAGACCGGCCCTATGACCAAAACAGTGCGCGATGCCGCCATTGTCTTGGGCGTGCTTGCCGGCCATGACCCGTATGATGCCACCTCCTCACCACTTCCAGTGCCAGACTACGTAGCGGCCCTCCCTCAAGGTGACCAGCCGCTCAAAGGCCTCCGCGTGGGCATCCCCACCGAGTACTTTGGCGAAGGGGTCACACCAGAGGTAGAACAGCTTGTACGGGAAGCCATCGCCGAAATTGAGAAGCTGGGCGCAGAGGTGAAAGAAGTTTCTTTTCCCGATGTCTCACACGCTCTCGCTGCGTACTACATCATCAACCCGGCAGAAGTTTCTTCCAACATGGCCCGCTACGACGGCATCCGCTATGCCCACTCCATTGAGCGCGAGGAAGAACACGAAAGCCACTCGCTCTACGACATTTACGCCAAGACCCGCGCCTCTGGGCTAGGTGCAGAAGTGAAGCGGCGTATCATGTTAGGCACCTATGTCCTTTCTTCCGGTTACTACGACGCCTACTATAAAAAGGCAGAGGCGGTGCGCGTTGCCCTTTCCCAAAAGTTCACAGAGATCTTCAAAGAGGTTGATGTCCTTGCGGCGCCCGTTTCCCCTCATACTGCCTTTAAAATTGGCGAGCAGGTAAATGACCCGCTAGCCATGTATAAAGAAGACATCCTCACCGTGCCGGTTAACATTGCGGGACTGCCGGGAATGAGTGTGCCGTGCGGGTTTGCCAAAGGGCTTCCCGTTGGCCTGCAACTTATTGCCGAGCGGTTCAACGAGGAAGCAATTTTGAACGTTGGGGCAGCCTATCAATCCGTAACAGCGTTTCACGCCGAACAGCCTAACCTTTAGCTTATGAAACAATCCACCCTCGCCATATTGGTTGGAATCATCCTTATCCCTGTAGTGGCGCTTATCATTAGCTTCCAGGGCAAAGAGAAGAAGCCTGAAGTTGAAGTAACCAACACCCCTAACAACGAAAACGTGCAAAACGCAGCCGACCTCAAAGACCCAGAAGACGTAGTGACCGCCAAAAAGGTAGTCCTCAATACGAGTAAGGGCGATATCACCATCAACCTCTTCCCAGACGAGGCGCCAAAGACTGTGAAGAACTTTGTGACCCTAGGGAAGCGTGGTTACTACACCGGCACCTATTTCCACCGTATTATTAAGGATTTTGTCATCCAAGGCGGCGACCCAACCGGTTCCGGCCGTGGTGGTGAGAGTATCTTTGGCGTTCCGTTCCCTGACGAGATTAACAGTCATAAGATTGTGAAAGGCACTGTCGCCATGGCTAACGCCGGCGTAGGTACCAACGGCAGCCAGTTCTTCATTGTGACCAAGGCTGAACAGCCGAGCCTAGACGGGAAGCACACTGCGTTTGGCCAGATTGACCCTGCCTCCCAGGGCGTGGTTGATGCCATTGCCTCAGTTGCAGTGAACGACCCCGACCAGGGCACCCCAGTAAATACCGACGAAGTAAAAATCACCGGTTTCGGATTCGGAGAATAAATGGCCCGACGTCCCCAAGGTACTCCTGAACAACGAGCGGTAGAGAGCGTACTGTCTACGCTCTGGGCCCTTTTGACATTGCCTTTCAAAAACAAGGCAAAGGGGATTGATACCCATACCGCCAACGAGATTGCCCGCCACTGGGGGACGGTTTTGGAAATGGTAAGCAGCCCGGCCACAGAAGCAATGGCGGTAAGCGAGGCAGACAAACTGTTGGATGCCGCGCTTCAGGCGATGAACTACGGTGGCGGCAGCATGGCTGACCGTCTCCGTGGCGCCGAAGGCCGCTGGGGAAGGGAGCTCACCAATGAGGTGTGGAGGGCGCATAAGCTCCGGAACCAGATTGCCCACGAAATGGGGATGCGGTTGGCGCCGGGCCAGGCCCAAGTAGCCATCCGGACGTTTGCCACTGCACTCCGTAACTTGGGAGTATCCGTATGAGTACGCCGTACCGCATTATTGTAGGGTTGGAAATCCACGTGGAACTGGAAACGGCCACCAAAATGTTTTGCCGTTGCAAAAACGACCCCTTCCACGCAGACAAGCCAAACACCCACATCTGCCCAGTTTGCCTAGGACTTCCTGGTGCACTCCCGGTGGCCAACGAAGAGGCGATTAGGAAATCTATCCTGGTTGGCCGTGCTTTGGGTTGCAGTATTGCGCCGCTCTCCAAGTGGGACCGCAAGCACTACTTTTACCCAGACCTGCCAAAGGGGTACCAGATTTCTCAGTCTGATATGCCACTCTGCGAGGGTGGTGAACTTCTTCTCCTCGACCAAAAAGGGGAGGTGGAAAGCCGTATTAGTTTTGAGCGAGCGCACTTGGAAGAAGATGCGGGCAAACTTATGCATGGTGCAAAGAAAGGGTATAGCCGTGTTGATCTGAACAGGGCCGGTGTCCCCCTCCTGGAAATGGTTTCCAAGCCGGACATTACGTCCGCTGCCCAGGCGCGCCGTGTCCTCCAAGAGCTGCAGCTTCTTGTCCGGACGCTTGGCGTCTCCACGGCAGACATGGAAAAAGGGCAGATGCGTGCTGATGTGAACATTAACATTGCCTTTGAGCATGAAGGCGTAGAAGTCCGCACCCCTATTACCGAGGTGAAGAACGTAAACTCTACGCGGGCGGTGGAGCGGGCAATCATCACCGAATCCCAGCGTCACTACGACGAGTGGATGGCTAACGGGCCAATCCGTACCCGGACATCTAAAATTACCGCTGGCTGGGATGAGGATACAGAGTCCGTCAATGTGCAGCGCGCCAAAGAAGGTTCGGCAGACTACCGGTACATGCCAGAGCCAGACCTGCCACCAGTGGCGGTGCATGAAATTGAACGCCTGAACCCAGAGCATATGCTTCTGCCTGCCCTGCCTAATGACATTCGGAAAGAATACCTGGGCAAGGGCCTTGTAGCTGCTGATATTGAACTTCTCTTTGAGCAAAACCAGCGCATGCTGCAGTCGCTGCGGGAGCTGGAAGCGGGTGGGATGCCCGCCAAAGAAGCGGCCAAGTGGCTTATTCAGGTCCCAGGCAGTGAGCAGCTTTCAGCGGCTCACTTGCAAGAAGTGAGTGCCGCTACGTCCGGCGGGTCAGTTTCCTTTTCTGCTTTGAAACCCCTTATCCCGGAACTTGCCGGGTACCTGCGTGATGGGAAAAGTGTCCAGTCGTTCTTTGAGGCCAAGCAACTCCTACAATCTCACGACGACGGCGTGGTACAATCAGCAATAGCAGAAGTGATGAGTGAAAATCCGCAAGCTGTTGCAGACTTCCAGAGTGGCAACGAGCGCATCCTTGGTTTCTTTGTTGGCCAGGTCATGAAAAAGTGTGCTGGGAAAGCACAGCCTGCCCGGGTCCAAGAAGCGGTGCGCAAAGCGTTAAGTATATAAAGGTATAGGGTATGGCGAACGAGGGGCAAGACACATCATCCAAGCCGGAGGCACCGGCAGCTTCAAAGGTGGACACTACGGTTCCGCCAGCCAATGACGTGCAGGCGAATGAGCCCGTGGTGGAGGAAATCCCGCCACACGAAGGTGTAAAACCAGAAGAGAAAAAAGACGCCAAAGAAAAAGGCCCACGCAAGAAGCGAAGGGTCTGGGTGTGGCTTTTGGCAATTATCCTTATCCTTGGGGTGAGCGGGGTGGCTGCCTGGCAGTTCGGCTGGTACAAGCCAGTTTATGACAAAGTGTATGCAGCCTCCGTCAGCTTTAAGGTACGGGAAGATGACAAGTATGCGCTCGAAGGCGTTTCCTTGGCATTCCGTGACAAAACCTATACTACCGACGCTAGTGGCCAGGTGAATATCACTGGGGCTGTGGCGGGTGACTGGCCCATTTCTATCGCGAAGGATGGGTATGTTCCCTACACGGCTACTGTTACTTTGAAGCGGGGGGACAATGGTTCCCTTTCCGTTTCCCTCAAGAAAGAGACAGCCAAAGTCTATTCCGTCAAAGGCTTGGTTACAGACTACGTGAGCGCCCTTGCCTTGAGTGAGGTCCAAGTAAGCCTTGGTGGCAAGAGTGCCAAGACTGCAGCTGACGGGTCCTTTACCGTGGATGACCTGGTGGCCGGTGAGTTTAAGCTAACTCTCAGCAAAGCCGGGTTTACTACAGTAGAAGTGCCACTTACCGTCTCTCCCACTACTGATGTTGCAAAAGTCTCCATGGTACCCACGGGGAATGTTTTGTATGTCTCTAACCGCGACGGGAAGCGTTCCATGTACGTGGCGAAATACGACGGCAGTGGCGAGCGCCAGCTGGTAGCGCCAGTGGCCGGCACGGAAGACTTTGGCCCAAGCGTTTCTCCTGATGGAAAGCGTGTGGTCTTCTCCTCAACCCGTGACAAAATTCCCAGTACTTTTAACGGCCGCTACCTCTCACGCCTCTACGTGGTGGATATCGACGGTAAAAACCTGAAGAAAGTAAGTGACGATGTAAGCCCTGCTGCGGTCACATGGTCCGCGAACAGCGGGTTCATCTACTTTGAAGCGTACAAAGACTCCAAGTTGAGCGAGTATGTCCGACGTTTCTACGACGTAAGCAAGGCGAACACCTTTGAGCTGGGGGAAACGTCCAGCGGGGCCTACATGATGGGGACTGCCACCAAGGCCATTTATTCCGTTTCGCGGAACACAGAAGGCTACAACTACGTCTATGACATTAAGTCGGTAGATTTCGTGAGCGGTGAGCGCCGCACGATCATAAGTGACATTGAAGACCTGCTCACTAGTGAGCCAATGGAATTTGTTTCCGACGATACTGCATTCACATACGAAACACAGGATGGCAACGGGCGTAAGCGGTACCAAGCCGATTTCCAATCTGGTGAAAAGAAAGAGATTTCCTTAAAGCAAGACGCCGAGCGCGCATACTCCGTGAGCCCAGACGGCACACGTAAGGCCTTCATTGAAACCCGCGACGGTAAGAACGATATCTACACCGTGAACAACGCAGGGGTTGATGAACGTCGCATCACTACCTTTGGGGTGGTAAGCGCCTTGGCCCCTATTACCTGGGATACCACCAGCCGGTACATTACGTTTGCCGTGGTACGGGAAGGTGAGAATGGTATCTATATTGTTTCTGCCGCAGGAGGGGAGGTGCGCAAGATTGTAGACTTCACCCCAGACAGCGAGCCGGTCCCCTACTACTAAGTCACCCCAATGGTTTCAACGCTCGATATCCTGTATATTGTTCTGGCTTTCTGCAGCGTGATGCTGACCGTCATTCTTGTTGTGCTTGGGATAGAGGTCATTGGCGTTGTGCGCGATGTCCGTCGCATCTCCAATAACATAGAGCACATTGCGGGAATGGTGGACCGGGTGGCCATGGTAGTATTCCCCGGCATAGAGCGCATGGCAAAAGGGGCCGAGAGTATTGAAAAGACCGTAGGCTCTTTCTTGAAGAAGAAGGCCGACATGATAAGTAAACGTTAGGCATGGAAGACGATATGTTCATTGGGCGGCGAAGGTCCGCCAGCCAGCTAGGAATGATTGTTGTCCTTACGGTGATCAGCCTTATTGCCGGCCTTGTAGGCGGAGCAACTGGTTACGTGGTCATTGCGGACAGCGATTCTTCATGGGCGCGTACTATCCGTAGCCAGCTAGGAATTAGTGGCGACAGCCCGCTTACCGTAGCAACCCGCCGCAGCGTCCGCCTGGAAGAAAGCTCTGCCGTCATTGATGCCGCTGAGAAAGTCTCCCCGGCAGTGGTCTCCGTTACCGCCAGTCAGCAAGTGGCAGACTTCTTTGGACGGGTCTCTGACGAGGAAGTAGGCGGGGGAACGGGCTTTATCATTACTAGCGACGGCCTGATTGTCACCAACAAGCACGTGGTGGCGCAGCAGGCTACCTACAAGGTCATCCTGAACGACGGGCGCATCTTCGATGCAAAAATCCAAGCCATAGACCCGCTCAACGACTTTGCGGTACTTAAGATTGATGCCAAAGATTTGCCAACGGTAGAGCTTGGCTCAAGCGATGCCTTGGAGATTGGGCAGTATGTCATTGCGGTGGGGAATGCCTTGGGTGAATTCAATAACTCTGTGACCCTGGGTGTGGTGTCTGCCAAAGACCGGAACCTTACCGCGGAGAACGAGAACCTAAGCGACCTTATCCAAACTGACGCCGCTATCAACCCTGGCAACTCGGGTGGTCCTCTTGTAAACCTGGAAGGCCAAGTGGTTGGTATTAATACCGCCATTGCCAGCAACGGTTCGGGCGGATCCATTGGCGTAGGGTTTGCCATTGCTATAGACAGCCTGAAGAGCGTGGTGGATTCTGTACGCAAGACGGGTGAAATTGTTCGGCCATACTTAGGCGTAAGGTATGTGCCAATTACCAAGGCGGTAAAGCAGGCCAACAGCCTCTCGGTGGACTACGGCATCTTGGTTGTCCGTGGCTCAAGCGTTTCCGACCTCGCGGTCGTACCAGACAGCCCGGCAGCAAAAGCAGGAATCCTGGAGAATGACATTATCCTGGAAGTGAATGGCGAGCGTATCGATGAGAACAACCCGCTTACCCGCCGTATGCAAAAGTACGAGGTAGGTCAGGAAATCTCACTCAAGGTTATCCGTGCCGGCCAGGAACAGACTATCAAGGCGACACTCGAACGGCTCCCTGCCTCTTAGTCAGGTTCCCATTCAGGAAAGACTTCTGGTTACTCAGAAAAAGAGCCTCGGTATTCCGGGGCTCTTTTGTTGTTGCAGGGCATTTGTTAGAACTAGGTAACGCTCACGCGAAATGAACCTTGGAGGTGATATGTGCTACGTAATGGTTATAAGTTACTTCTAGAGGGCAGACCGCCTCTCTCAACGTTCTCACTCTTTCCAGTCACGGGACCTTGGGCAGAGTACTACGACTTTGAATTCCCCCTTTTTGAGGAAGTAGGAAACGAGCTCCTTCTTTACTGGTACGACGACCTGGAAATGTCCGAGCCCCTGGTAGCCTGTATTGTGCACCGCGGGTACTCCCTTTTTTCGGACAGCGACCCTGCGGACTGGTGCTTTGCTAAGAAGCTGCAAATACGCAACACGGTGCAGCATCTGCGCACCATTGTTACGGCTTGCCCTCAGGTGCCAACCAGTACACAGTCAGAGCTTCTCCTGCATGCCCTGCGACTTCTCATCACAGGCGAGTACTTTGTTAACACCTGGAAGATTGAGACTGAGTCAAATGAGGATACTGGTTTCCTTTCATACTCTTCTTGGTTGGATAGGGCGTTTGGTGAGGTGAATCTCACCTCACCCTTACTTCCTCTTCATATCCAGACAATCATTGACGGGGCAAATGCCCTTTACCAATGGTCGCAGTGGCACACGCGCTACATGGTGGAAGAAGCGCTGGGTAAGCCAATGGCGCGAAAAGACCCGCACGAGGTGAGCCTCACTTCACGGGACCTTGAACGCGAAAGCAGGCAATTGGGGACACTTCTGGAGCTCTTTATGGAGCGCCTAGATGTTTTCCGGGCCCAGCTGGTTGAATACGAAGAGGGCTCATTCAGCTTCACGCTGCAAAATGACATGCTCCGTCTCCTGATGGTGAACAGCTTGCTGTTAGGGGAGGTGGAACGACTTCGCTACCTAATGACTATCGATCAGTGGATCAATAGTCGTAACCGAGACGAGCCTTAGGGCTCGTCTCATTTTTTGCCAAGTAGAATTGTTGCCTGCACAAAAGTATTAGCATACACCGAAGGTGTATTCAGGCATTTCTTCCTTTGGCGCGCTACTTTTTAGCGGGCAACAATTCTAATATTCTGTCGAGGCCGGCGTAGTCCTGGTGCACTGTACAAAGCTTATCGGGAAAGGCGGCAGTGGCCAGGGGAGTGATGGCGGTAGTTTGGGTATCACCATATTCAATAATGACCGCACCGCCTGCCTCTAAGTGAGTGGGTGCCTCAGCAAAAAAGCGGCGGTAGATATCCAAGCCGTCGGCACCGCCAAAGAGTGCCACATCAGGTTCGAAAAATACCACATCTGGCTGTGCACCTGTTTCTACCTGCCACGTAGTTTCTACGTAGGGGAGGTTGGCAATGATGAGGTCGAAAGGACGGGTGGTAATAGAGGAGTGGTCAAACAGGTCGGCTTCAATACATTTGAGGACAACCAAGTCTGTGCGGCTCCCCTTTCCTAAAATCTGCCAGTTTTCCTGGGCCTGCTCTAATGCCTCTGGTGCAATGTCGGTTGCGATTATGGTCGCGGGGATGCTTTGTGCTGAGAGTTCCAGGGCCAGGGAAATGGCAATTGGCCCTCCCCCGGTTCCCAGTTCCAAAATGCGCAGCGGGCAGGGCTTGCCCGTTGCTTTGAGGTGGCTTTGAAAATAGGGCACTGCCCATGCAAGGGCACGCTCTACGGCGCCCTCGGTTTCCGGGCGTGGGATTAAGGCGCGCTTGTCCGCCATGAAGCGGCGGCCATAGAATTCCTTGTAACCAACAATGTGGGCCACAGGTTCGTTGTTTTCCCGGCGGGTGAGAGAAGATTGGTATGCTTCTTCTTGTGCGGGCGTAAGTACCTGTTCCCCATGGGTATGGAGATGGCTACGGTCACAATCCAACACTGCCGCTAGGAGTACCTCGGCGTCGCGGAAGGAAATAGTGCGGTCTGATACGTTTAACGCTTCCGCAATGGTCATGCGGCGGCATTAGCTGACGCCTGTTCCCGGAGTTCGTCTTTGTGGGCACGAAGGAGGCTGGCGACAATATCGTCAATATACCCTTCCATAATATGGGGAAGGTTTGACCAAGACTCACCAATGCGGTGGTCGGTAATGCGGTCCTGAGGGAAGTTGTAGGTGCGGATTTTCTCGGAACGGTCCCCCGATCCAATTTGGGAGAGGCGGGTCTGGGCACGCTCAGAAGCGAGTTGCTGGCGCTTCAGCTCGTAGAGGCGGGCGCGGAGCACGGTCATGGCACGGGCTTTGTTTTTGGTTTGGGAGCGTTCGTCTTGGGACGTTACCACGAGGCCGGTGGGTTTGTGGGTGATGCGTACGGCAGAGTCCGTGGTGTTTACATGCTGTCCACCAGCGCCGCCTGAGCGGTAGGTATCAATTTGGAGGTCACCGTCGTGTACTTCCACATCGGCCTCTTCGGCTTCGGGAAGGATGGCCACCGTGGCAGCGGAGGTGTGGATGCGTCCAATCTTTTCGGTCTCAGGAACGCGCTGGACGCGGTGCACGCCACTCTCAAACTGGAGGTGGCGGTAAACGTCTTCACCGATAATTCCTGCAACCACTTCTTTCATGCCGCCTAGTTCAGAGCGGTTGAGCGTGGTGATTTCCACTTTCCAACCTTGGCGTTCGGCGTAACGGCTGTACATGCGGAAGATTTCGCCTGCAAAGAGCTCGGCTTCATCGCCACCGGTACCGGCACGGATTTCCAGGATGATGTTCTTGCTCTCATCTGGGTTATGGGGAAGGAGAAAGTCCTCGATTATTCCTTCAAGCTGAGTGATCTTTTCTTTCAGGGGTTCAATTTCGCCCTCGGCCATGGCGGCCATGTCTGCGTCATCGCTGCGCAGCATTTCTTCAGCTTCGGTGAGCTGTTTCAGGGCGATGGCGTACTCGTCTGCGGAACGCAAAAAGTCTTCCAGTTTGCGGTGGCGACGGCTAATCTCCGCCGCTTTTTCTGGAGCATCATATAAAGAGCTATCCTGAAGTTTCAGGGATAGCTCTTTATGTTCGGCGCGAAGCGCCTCAAGGGCACCGTGTAGCTTAGGCGTTTGCATTATCAGCCTCGGCTGTAGGGGCCTCTGGGGCCTTGGTGACAGCGCGGGCAGAAGCAGCCGCTTGGCGATCGGCAGCTTGCTGCTGGCGAGCGTTGAACTTGTCTACGCGTCCGGCCGTATCGATAAGTTTAGACTTACCAGTATAGAGCGGATGGCAGTTAGCACAAATCTCCACGCGAGTGTCGCCGGCTACTGTAGAGCCGGTTTCAAACGTGTTCCCGCAAGCGCAGGTTACCGTGATGGTGTGATACTGAGGGTGAATTCCTGTTTTCATGACCTGGGTACTCTACCTGATTCCGATAAAAAAAGAAACCCCTCACAGTGAGTGAGGGGTTTGGAACGAAAAGACTTAGATAAATTGTACCCAGAGCCTTTTTCCCATGTCATCCGGGTCGGGCCATTCGAAAGGCGTTCCCTGGTTAGCGGCTAGCTTTCTCAGGATGTCCTCTTCAAGGAAGAAGTCCACTTTCAGGTAGTGGCCAAAGTACTCGGGGTGTTTCTTTGGGCAGAAGGTTGCCCCGAGCAAGGTTCTGACCCCTTCGTGCTCCTTTACGACCACAAGCAGGGAGAATACGCTCTTCCGTCCACGGGTGGTGGGAGAAAGGCGTTTTCCTTGCAAGAAGGCGCGTAGGCGTTCGTGTAGGGGTGGCTGGACAGCCACTTTGTGCGAGAGCCGTGCCTGGACGATGTAAGAGGCGACATCTGGTAGGTACGGGTTACAATCTATGGGCTTTGCCACGCTCTCCATACCAATGGGGAGCGGGCTTTTGGTCATTGGATTCAAGTTTCACGCTCCACCCTCTGTTTGAGAGAGCTTAATCAATGCTTGCACGTTATAGGGTTTTCAGGTATAACTGTCAAGTATCTAAACAGTTATCCCCTCGCTGCGAGGATGCTCGTCACTCCTGCTAAATGGCCTCCGTTTAGTCCAGACGTGCATGTGAATCGCCAGCAGGAATTAAAGGAGTAAGGAAAACCTTATGCCAACCGTTTCTATTCCCGAACTACGGGAGCTTATGCAGGCGGGCGTTCATTTTGGTCACGCTTCCGGGCGCTGGCACCCTAAAATGGCGCCGTATATTTTTGCGACCCGCGACAAGTTGCACATCATGAACCTGGAAAAGACCCAGGAACAGCTTGCAACCGTCCTTCCTCTTTTGGAAGAGCGTGCGCGTCAGGGCAAAATGATTGTTCTTGTCGGTACTAAGAAGCAGGCCTCCCCGCTGGTAGCGGAGATTGGTGCTCGCCTTGGTATCCCATACGTTTCCGAGCGCTGGCTTGGTGGCACAATGACCAACTGGGCAGAGATGCAGGCAAGTATTGCCCGTATGAAGCGCGTAGAAGGCATTCTTGCTGACGAAGAGCAGGCAGGCCGGATGATCAAGAAAGAGCGCGTAGCAATGGAGGGTGACCTCAAGCGCATGCGTGTAAAGTTTGGCGGTATCCGGGATCTTACCCGTAAGCCAGACGTACTCTTTGTTATTGACCCGAGCTACGAGCACAACGCCATTAAAGAGTGCCGCGACGAAGGTTTGGAAATCTTTGGTATCTGCGATACCAACAGCAACCCAACCCAGCTTGACCACGTAATCCCTGCCAACGACGACGGACCAAAATCCCTCAAGCTCGTTTTGGGAATGGTAGAGCAGGCTATTGCTGCCGGCCTAGAAGCCCGTGGCAAAGAAGTGGCCAAAGCCGAAAAAGAAAAGGCTGACGCCGCTGAAAAGGCAGAGAAAGCCGAAGCTGCGCCAGTAGCCGAGAAGGCTGAAAGCGCTGAAAAGGCTGCACCAGCCAAAGAAGCAAAGTCCAAAAAGTAAGCAAGAACACTTACCATGCCAAACTACACAACTGCTGACATTGCCGAGCTTCGTGAGATGACCTCTATGGGTCTCATGGATGTGAAAAAGGCACTTGATGAAGCTGATGGTGACAAAAAGCAGGCACTTGCTCTCCTCGCAGAGCGCGGCGCCAGCATTATGGCCAAGAAATCTGGCCGTCATGCCGCTGAAGGTGTGATTGAGGCCTACGTTCACGCTGGCCGCATTGGTGTTCTCGTTGAAGTAAACTGTGAGACAGACTTTGTTGCCCGTGGCGAAACCTTTAAGGAGTTCGCCCACGACTTGGCACTGCAAATCTCCAGCATGGCCCCTGCATCAGTAGAGGAGCTGCTTGGACAACCTTTTGTAAAGGACAGTAAGCTGACCATTGCTCAGTACCTTGCGGATGTTACCGGCAAGTTGGGTGAGAAAATTGTCATCTCCCGCTTTGACCGCTACACACTTGGCGAATTGGCAGGCGAAAAGCCAGCCGAGGACTAAGTCCAGTGAAAAGGGCGCCGCAAGGCGCCCTTTTTTGTATCTCATCTTGATTAAGCAGGTGGCTTTCGTTATGATCACGCTGCTGTAAAAAGCGACATTTAAAAAGGAGGTGGCAGTTGGTGGATAGCCAAAGTCACGAAGAAGAGAAAGCTGACTGCCCACTCCTGCATGAGCAGGCTTGGTGCAACTTAGTAGAAAGCATCGTCAACGAATTGGATAAGGGAAAAACGCTTGCAGAAATTGCACACGCTTTGACCATTGAATACCGGGATGCCTCCCGAGCCGTGAGAGAGTTCCTTGCTAGCAGCCAGTTTGGTATTGATTCAGTCTGCCAGCTTAAGAATTACATGCAGCGTCACCCGGGCGTGGTACAGCAAAGCATCAATGCTTTGATGGAGGGTGTTCAATTTTCCCCGCCGATCCTCGTGATACGGACCGAGGGAGGGAAGAAGGAGAAGCTTGTCCCTAGGTACCTTCGCATTCGTGAGGCTGCTGAACGGTTACATCTATCAATTGAAACGGTGAGAAGGCATTGGAAAACCGATGGGAAGATTGAAATCCCAGAAGACTTTATAACTCTGAAGGAAGTAGTTGACCTGCCTGAGTTTCAACACCTGAAACCGAAAATTGATAAATGGCGTGCTTCAGGCCTCTTTGTTTTCCGTTCTGCCTTTGGACTTTACTTCGTAGATAACGAGGGTTTTGCGGAACTTGCTTACCTCATTGAGTTGGAGAGTGCCATGAGAGTGAGTGTGTGCGTGTGTTGTGGAAAGGAATTCCAATCCAAACGCTTACGCAAATATTGTACCCATCGGTGCTTTACGCGTACCAGACATAACCGCCTAGTTGCATCGGGATACAGCATTAAGGAACCCCAAGGTTGGCATGCCCGACTGGCAGAGGCACTTGCGGATAAACAAGGGCTGGGAGGAAGTCCTCAAGAGGGGTGGCTAACTCTCGCGCAGGCCAGAAGACTGACAGGTTTAACAGCCATGCAAGTTGGTTGGCTTGGGAAGACTGGCCTAGTCACAACCCGCCCTCACCCCACAAAGTTGTGGCGGGGTACGCCAGTCACGCAGTATGCGGCAAGTGAGCTGGAAGTTGTCAAAAAGGTCTACCAGGACTGGCAAGGACAACATCCAAAAAAGATCCCTTAAAGAGCGATGAACAGTCGCTCTTTTTTCTTGCGTAAAAAGAGTAGACGGGAGGCCGGTTCTCAGGTATGGTTACAAGGCTAAGTTTCCTACTTACCCCGCCAGGGCACATGGCAACGACCATGTGACCCATTCCCCATTGGACTCACCAATAAAGAGTCCGTTTGCCCTCACGCTAGTGACGGGCCATCGCCACACAGGCCCTCCCGCGGGAGGGCCTTTTACTTTCCCTGGGTACTTATGGATGCCAGGGGTTTCTGCTACCATGAACGCGATACGATCTTGTAACCCACATTTTCCTATGGTCCAGCAAATGGTCTCTGCCGCAAAACCTAAGATGGATGCCGCTATCGCTCACTTTGGTGATGAGCTGAAGACGGTCCGTACCGGCCGTGCTAACGCCGCTATGCTTGATGGGGTTATGGTAAGTGCCTATGGTTCCATGATGCCGCTTAAACAGGTGGCCACTGTCACTAGCCCTGAGCCGCAGCAGCTCATGGTCCAGCCGTTTGACGCAGGGCTGTTGAACGATATCCGAGTAGGCATTGTCCAAGCCGACATGGGCTTCAACCCTTCGGATGACGGACGGACACTGCGCATTGTCATCCCCCCGCTAACGGCGGAGCGCCGGGAAGAACTGGTAAAGAAAGTGGGTAAGATGGCAGAGCAGACCCGCATTACCCTTCGCAATATCCGGGCTGAAGTATGGGAGCATGTGCAGAAGGCTCAGAAAGACGGCCAGATCTCTGAAGATAACCGTGACTGGGGCCGCGATGAAATCGACAAGGTCACAGGCGAGTACAATAAAAAGGTTGAGGCGTTGGTGAAAGAAAAAGAAGTGGAGATTACCACGGTCTAATGTCGATCCTCGATTCCAGTATTGCGCCGTATATTTTCCTTGTAGCGGGGTTTTCATTCCTCGCCGGCTTTTTCCGGAAAATTCTCGTGAAAGTTGTTATTATCCTTGCAGTTGAAATTATCTTTTTAGCGCTCTTCCCTAAACTTCTCGTCCACTTTGTAAACCTGGTTTCCCAGGCAAGCAATCTCATCCGCTGACAATGTCCTTCCTCCTCACCCTTATTGCCTTCCTTCTTATTCTTGGCGTGCTCGTCTTTATTCATGAGCTTGGCCATTTTGCGGTTGCCAAGTGGATGGGGATGAAGGTTGATGAATTTGCCATTGGCTTTCCTCCTCGTATTTGGAGCAAGCGCAAAGGGGAGACGCTCTACTCTTTGAATGCCATTCCTTTTGGCGGCTATGTGAAAATCCACGGCGAGACCCCCGAGTCCCAGGATGAGGACCCCCGTTCCTTTGAACAAAAGTCTGTCTGGGCGCGCATGGCAGTGATTGTGGCGGGTGTCACCATGAATGTGCTCTTTGCCTTCGTCATTTTGACGGTCGCTTTTTCTGTGGGCTTTGTGTCCATCAGCCAAGACCTTGAGCAGGTTCCTGGCGCCACCAAGAGGCAGACCCAGGTATTGGTGGCCGATATCCAAGAGGGGGGAGGGGCAGACAAGGCCGGCGTCAAACCGGGTGACCTTATTAAAGGTTTTGTCAGTAGTGAGGACGGCGCCTTTACGGAAGTGACTACGGTTGCCCAACTGACTGCCTATACCAAAACACAGCAGGAACTGGGAATTAGCACAGTTAAGATTTCCTTGAACCGTAATGGGGAACTGATTGAGACAACGGCAGAAATCGCCAAAGAGGGGCCTCCCCTTGGCGTATACATCCAGCCGTTCAGTACCGTTCGGGTACCAGTTTGGCAGGCCCCAATTGTTGCCGTAAAAGAGATTGGTGCGATTATTGCCGTTACCTGGGACGCCCTTGCTGGTTTTTGGAACAAACTCTTCTTCTCTGCACAGTTGGACCCTAATGTGTCTGGTCCGGTTGGCATCTACCAGGCTACCGGATCTGCAACCCAGGCTGGCGCCATCTCCACCATTTTCCTTATCGTTGCGCTTTCCCTCAACTTGGCACTGCTCAACATTCTGCCCATCCCCGCCCTGGATGGCGGTAAACTTCTTTTTCTTATTATTGAGGCAATTATCGGGAAGAAACGAATGAACCGTCGTCTCGAAAGTGCCATTACCTTTGCCGGTTTCGTCATGCTCATTGGCCTCATCCTTATCCTGAGCGTGCGTGACGTCATTCGGTTGTTTTAAACCCTAGCTATGCGTCAATCACAGTTGTTTGGAAAAACGCGCCACTCTATTTCCCAAGAAGAAGAGAGTGTAAATGCGCAGTTGCTCACCCGTGGTGGGTACATCGATAAAACCGCTGCCGGAGTCACCTCCTTCCTTCCTCTTGGCCTCCGTGTCCTGGAGAACGTGAAGGCTATTATCCGCGATGAGCTTAACAAGCTTCCAGGAACCCAAGAAGTCCTCATGACGGCCCTGCAGCCAAAGGATCTATGGGAAGAGACTGGTCGTTGGGATCACGAGGGTGTGAAAGAGGTTATGTACCGCGTAGAAGATGCTTCCATGGGACTTGGTGCCAGCCACGAGGAGAACGCAGTGGACCTGTTCCGTAAATTCGTACAGTCCTACAAAGAGCTCCCGCTGTCCATCTACCAAATCCAGACCAAGTTCCGGAAAGAGCTTCGTGCCCGCTCCGGCTTGCTTCGTGGTCGTGAGTTCCAGATGAAGGACATGTACAGCTTCCATGTCACCAACGAGGACTTTGAGCAGTACTACGAAGAGACTGCTCAGGCCTACTTCCGCATCTTTGAGCGGATGGGACTCCACACCCTTCGCACAGAGGCTTCTGGCGGCATGTTCTCTACCCAAAAGTCCGACGAATTCCAGGTGGTTAACCCAGCGGGGGAAGACCTTATTTACCTGAACGCGGCCGGTGACCAGGCTTGGAACGAGGAGGTGGTGGAAGAGGGGAATGAAGACAAGCTTAGGGAATGGGGCGGGGGAGAAATCCGCACTGCCCGTTCTACCGAAGTGGGAAATATTTTCCGTCTTGGCACCAAGTATACCGATGCCATGCATGGGGAAGTGGCTGGCGAAGATGGCCAGCAGACCCAGGTTATTATGGGATGCTACGGCATTGGCGTTTCTCGGTTAGTGGGAGTAGTTACCGAAGTGTTTGGTGACACTGAGAAGGGAAAGATTGCCTGGCCAGAGTCTTTGGCCCCGTTCAAAGTGCACGTTATTGACCTGACCCAAGACAAGCA
>DATHWI010000158.1 GCA_035460805.1 Verrucomicrobiia bacterium
TTATCGATGCCATTCCCCGTCACATACATAAGGGGAATATTCTTCCCTGCCAGCTCGTTGGCGAGGCGCGCGCTCTCTGCCCAGGCTTCCGCCTCGTCTAACTCTGCCGCCGCCTCCCGGAAGTTGGAGATAAAGGTACGATCTATGTCGGTGGCAAGCAATACGGTGGAGAGTCCCTTTTCCTTGCGCTCACGGTTTTTATCCCGAAAAACGGCGTTCACATAGACGTCATTTTCTCCCCCCTCCCTGTTCTCACCTTCAAAAATCTGCCCCTCAAACACGCTGCCCTCCTTAGTGGAATTACCGCCGCACCATAGTTTTATGCGCCAGCTTTTTTTCAACTGCCTCTGCTAGCAGGTCTTTATATTCCATTTCACTTGGCTCAAGTTTAAGCGCCTTCTTAAAGGATGACTCGGCCTTGGCATATTGCCGCATAGCCATGTAGGCCATGCCTAGGTTCGCATGACGGGAAGCGTTCAGGTCATCTAAGTGCACTGCCTGCTCAAAGTTGCGGATGGCATCGGCAAATTTGTCTTGGTGATACAGTACGAGGCCAAGGTTATTCAGCACGTATCCGTTTTGCGGGTCGGTTTTTAAAGCTTGGCGAAAGGCAGCTTCTGCGTCTTCCCAGTCATCGCCGTTCTCCAAGTAAATGACACCCAAGCGGCTATACGCCTTGCTACACTTTGGGTCTTTGGAAGCCACCTGCAGGTAGAGCTGCTCGGCTGCCTTCATTTCTCCCTTGCGGAAGTGGATGTCCGCCTCGGACAACAACTTGTCCAACTCAGGGTCACCAGTGGCCGGTTCCTGCTTCTCCTCACTCATCATAGGTTCCATGGGGAAAAGGTCGGGAGCGGAAGAAGAGGGTGAAGTTGGACGCTTGCGAGCTAAAAGCCCAGAGGACATTTTAATGGCCTTTCTCCCAACCCGGCCTTCTTTTTTAGGAAAGCGCGCCGTCAATTTGCGCCAGTCCACCAAAAGGATGACTAGCACGAGCGAGAGTAAGAAAATAATTTTTATCGTCATGACTGAAAAGCATCGAGAATTACATCTGACTGCAGCGTAGCATGGAGGAGCGGTGCGTAATAGAGGAACTTGCGGGCCAAGTGCGGGGAATCAAAGGCACTCAAGGTCTGATAAAAGCGGATAAGCCGCTCTTCGGATAACTCACCACCACCCACATTCTGTAGGCTCACGCGGGAGCGTACTGTGGCCAGCATGCGGTCTGTCTCACCAAAAAGGACAAAGTGAACACCCATAGGCGGCTCTTCCAGGAGCTTAAGAAGGGCGTTGGCAACCTCACGCGAGAGCTTGTCGGCTTGAGGGATGGCAATGTACTTTGCACCTCCTACAGCCTGCTGCCCCGAAAAAGACCGGATAGCCCGGATATCTTTTACCCCAGGAGCCTTCCCCCACTCTTCAAAGGAAAAACAATCGCTTGGGTGTGCGCCCTCGGTGCATGCTTTCCACAAAGAATCCCACTGTCCCTCGGGAGCAATGAGAAAGGTGCTGCGCGCCTGAACTGGAGACATGGCTTGCATAGTTTCATGCTAGCGCACTATGAGGAGGGGCGCCACGTATGGTACATATGAGGTACATAGATATGGATACCCAAGCCCCATCCGGACCAAAACCCGATTTCAAGGACATCACCCTTTTTGACCAGGAAACTGGTGAGCCCTTTATCTTCACGGCCAAGGAACAAGAGTTTTTCTGGCGCCAAGGCTTTACCCACGTCCCTAAGCGCAGCCCAGAACGCCGACGTGAACTTCGGGAAAAGCGAGCTAAAGGGAAACCCCTCTTCAATGTGACCTGCAAGGTATGCGGGAAGGTAGGGAAAATCCTCACTGAACCTCATGACCCCCGCGATATTTACTGTGAAACCTGTTTTGCAGAAACCTGGGGAGAGTATTTGGATGCCCACCCTGAGGTGAAAGCCATTCATGACAAGGCAGAACAAGAAGCCGCAGCCCTGACCGAGCAGTTTGAACAGCAGGGAGACATCTCCTAATAAAAAACTGCACCATCTCTGGTGCAGTTTGAACTGTAAGCCCAACCTAGGAAGGACGGTGCCGGCTAAAGTTTTTTTAGTAGGTAATGCCGCTTACACCACTTCTCCCGTATCTTCCTAAAACGACGTGCTGCGGCAATCTCGTCGCCCCTCTCCAGGGCGTCCACTGCTTCGTCGTACCATTTCTGAACCTGGAGAACGGTGCGCTCATCGCACATGCCCTTTATCTGCTCAACCCTCTCCGCCGAGGCCGTCCTTACACTAGGAAGGATTGCGGTGCTGATGACCTCCCAAAGCCGGCATCCAGCCAGGTAGTCGTTCTGGTAATGAACCGAATCAAAGCTACTACCCAAGAAAGACCTGAGGGGAGGAAGGAGGTGGGAAGGTATCTCAATCTTGGACTGGATAAGATTTATCCGTCTCTGCAATGAATCAAATTCGTCCCGGGTGGGATCCGTATCCGTATCCAATAGGTGACTCCTCGCATCCTTTTAAGATGCGCGAGAAATATAGCACACGGTGTCGCACCCAGCAAGATGCACACCCATCATAAAAAAGGAGGCGCCCACTAGTGGCGCCTCAAGACGATTATCCCAAGAATTCGTTTGGGATATAGATTGGCGTCGGCGTCTTCTGGCCATCGCCAGTAACTTCCACGACTACCGTTCCGGTGTTGTTTTTCATCGTATTCCTCCTTTGGTTTTTTGATGACTAAGTCCTTAATACCAAAAAAATACTCCCCAGACAACCGGAAGTACTTGCAGGAGCCATTTATGAAAAACTATTTTATTCGCGTGAAGGGCTAGGCAAAAGCGAGGAACGGAGCGAGGTGTACCGAGGTACATCGAGCGAGTACCGGAGGTTTTAACGCAGCAGTTCACCGAAGAAAAGAGTTTTTTAAACAAAAAAGCCGGTCGTGAGACCGGCTTATCCCTTAGCGTACTTGGAAAAGCTTACTAAGGTCTGCGGGCTTCCCCTTCTCAATAACGCCATACTTAACCAACGTACGACGAAAACGGGTGGACATTTTTACGCCACCAATCTTCTGAACGTTTGGCTGAACCATGCGCTTGGTCTTGTGCATGGACTTTGGAACGTTATTTGCGCTGTGGGGAACTTTCCCTGTGAATACACACTTCGGCATTGGATTTCCGTGTTCGTTCTGTGCTAGTCTTTCGGTACTTTACCAGATCATGTGCTGACGGTCAATCATGACATTTCTCGAACTGCTCCGTACATCACCGTTTGAAGCCCTTATCTTCCTTTTCTCCCTTGTCGTGGCCATTACGGTACATGAGTTTGCACATGCCTGGAGCGCGGATAAATTGGGTGATGACACACCCCGGCTCATGGGCCGTGTTACCCTCAATCCCCTCTCACACCTGGACCCAATTGGCAGCCTTGCCTTTATCTTGGTGGGATTTGGCTGGGGACGCCCCGTACTCTACAACCCACTCCGCCTTCTTCGCCGCTCTGATGAGCTGCTCATTGCCCTGGCAGGTCCCGCTAGCAACCTGCTCCTGGCCATCCTTTTCAATATCCTCATCTATGTGCAAACGCACTACGGCGTGCACATCTTTAGTACAGAGATCCTACAGGCCGCATCGTACATCAACGTCCTCTTGGCTGCGTTCAACATGCTTCCCATCCCCCCACTTGATGGCTCCGCCATCGTTGCCTACTTCTGGCCTGAGTACCGCTCCATGATGGGCGGGCAGGTAGGCCTTATTGTTCTCCTCGTTATCATTTTCAGCGGCGTGCTAGGCCTCGTTATCTCCCCGGTAATCCAGGTCTTCTCCCAGCTCACGCACCTTTTCGGGATATTGCTATAGAAAAAGGACTGCCAACCTGGCAGCCCTTAAAGGGAAAAACTTAACGCAGTCTTACCACTTTTTCCCAACCGGGTGCACGGCGGTGAGTTCTTGCTCAACGTAGTTGTCGAGAGGAGACATTACGTCCACCTCAGCGGAAGACCGGTTAGGATCCCACTCAATTTCTCGCCAGCCGTACGTTTCACTGTCCACAACGGCGACTAGGAACTTGCAGCCCTTGTCTGCCAAAAGCTCCTGGCCCTTCTCGTCGCCGGAAAGTGCGTGGAACATTTGGTTGGCAAAATAGCGGGCCTCAAACTCAGCCTGCATCACATCGGCGTGAAAACCAGACTTTGAGCAGAAGGTCGTCGCCAAAAGGAGAATGCCCTGGTCACGTGAGGTGCGGCCGCTTTCCCAGTTGGCATTAAGGATGCCCCCTGCGATAGCGATGTGCCCGGTTGGGTAGTCCCCGTAAGGACCAATGGCCAGTGCACTGTTCACATGGAAACCGAGGCCGTGGGCCGCTGTCCCGTACGAGAGAACGATCTCCTGGTGGTCTAGCTGCTCGATGGCGGCGTGCGCTTCTTTGCGCTTCTCCTGGTATTTCAGGTTTTCTGCCACAAAGAATGCCAGCTCCTCAATGAAGACCTGCCTTAGTGAGGGGTAAACCCCCCGCAGAACGTCTTGACGCTGGTCATCGGCCATATCAACCATGGAGCTGGCGGTGACCTGGTTAGCCAAGTCGTCACCTACGAAAACGAGGTCGTGGGTATCCGTTTCCAGACCCACAATAATGGTTGCAACCGACTTCTCGTCTTCCCAGAGCTGGGCAAGACGCTGGTTCTGCCAGTTCATGTTACGCACGGACTTTTCAGCGTCATATCCAAAAGCCTTGCAGCCCAAATGAGGGTTGGACTTGGAGAAATGGAACGATGAAATGACCAGGGCGTTGCGGTTGTCCACAACCGCCGCTTTGTATACGGCACTTTTGATATCGCGTCCGAAGAGCGGCCGGCCTGGATCGAGAGGACCTGGAGTTGGGTACTCTGTCCACGAGCCAAACGGCATGTTCATGCTTGATCCAAGCATGTGGCGACCATCCATACAGCGGGTCAAAAAGACACGTACCTTTCGTGATCGAAGGTACCGCTCGCGGTCAATCGCGTTTTTTCGAAAAATGTCACGACGGAAATCGAGCACAGCCCGTCCGTACGCTACAGCAGTTGGAAAATCCTTTGGGTTTGGAATTGGTCGCACTCGTTGCTCCCCTAACTATGTTTTTACTGCCCTTTTTAGAGGCAAGACCTACAATTACCCCGCTTTAACCTGGCAGTCAAGTGCTTGCGCAGTATGGGTGATATCAGCCATAACAAAAATATCCCCGTCACCAAGTTATCCGTACACGCTATTTATGGAAGAACTGGTCCCCCACCTTTTGCAAGGCGCTACCCATGCCGCTCCCCTTTTACTAGGTACCCTGCTAGTGCATGACTCCCCCGAGGGACGCACCTCTGGACGCATTGTTGAGGTTGAAGCGTACCACCAGGGCGACCCCGCCTCGCACACCTTTCGCGGCCAGACACCGCGGAACGCCTCCATGTTTAAAAGTGCGGGTCACCTTTACGTGTACTTCACGTACGGCATGCACTGGTGCGCCAACATTGTGGCCGGCAAGGAAGGCAGTGGGGAAGGCATTCTCATCCGGGCGTTGGAACCCTTGGACGGGATCCTTCTCATGCAAGAGCGGCGAGGCACGGAGAAACTCACCCTCCTCTGCTCAGGTCCGGCACGGGCAGCCCAAGCCATGGGCATTAGCAAAATTCACGACGGAACATGGTTGGGTAACGGACCACTCAGGTTGGAAGGGGTGCCAAATAGCCAACCATACTTGTCAGGGCCACGCATTGGCATCAGCCAAGGAGCACATGAACCTCTCCGCTTTTGGCTCCCCAATTCACCCCACCTCTCCCGGCGCTAGGAAGGTATTTCTTGTTTTTGGCCACTAGAATTTATTGCCCTGAGGTGTTACTCTGAATTTTGCAAATAGTAATCGGCCCGCGCCCCGGACCGAATTTTCGTTTAAACGATACATGTCAGTCCTCATCTCTATCGCCGCTGAACCTGTATTCCACCTCGGCCACCTCACCGTGACCAACAGCATGCTCACTGCTGCCGGCGTTAGTCTTTTCCTTGTCATCGTTGCGCTGCTCGTCCGCCTTTCTCTCCGGAAAATCCCTAAGACCGGCCAGAGCATCTTTGAACTCATCTACGGCTTCCTTGTAGATTCAGCGGAAAGTGTGACCGGTAACCGCAATGTAGCCCGCGACCTCTTCCCCTTTGTTGTCACGGCTTTCATTTTTATTGTCGCCTCAAACTGGTTTGGGCTTATCCCCGGAGTAGGCAGCATTGGTGTACATGCACTGCACCATGGCGAAGAAGTGCTGGTACCTATTGTCAGGGCCCCCACCTCAGACCTCAACACCGTACTGGCCCTAGCGCTCTGCAGCGTACTGTACGTCCAGTACCTGGCTATTAAGTACCGTGGCGTGAAAAGCTACGTTGGCACCTTCATCAACTTCTCCAGCCCCATCAATTTCTTTGTGGGTATCCTGGAGCTCCTCTCAGAGATCCTCCGCGTCATCTCCTACTCCTTCCGTCTCTTTGGGAACGTATTCGCCGGTGAGGTACTCATTGCCATCCTCCTCTTCCTTACCGCCACCCTCGCCCCCATTCTCCCTATCTTGCCGCTCCCCTTTTACGCCCTTGAACTCTTTGTGGGTGCGGTGCAGGGTATTGTCTTTTGCTTCCTTACGATTGTCTTTGCTGGAATTGCCACCGCCGATCACGGGGGTCATGGCGATTCACACGCAGAGCCAGCCGTGAGTAAGTAAGAATATAAGTCTTAGGAATTTCTTTATGGAACCAGAAGTCGCACGTTTACTAGCATCCGCCTTTGCCATTGCTGCAGGCGTATTTGGGCCAGCTATCGCCATCGGTATGATTGGTAGCAAGGGCCTCGATTCTATTGGGCGCAACCCAGAAACCGAGAACGCAGTCCGCAACACCATGGTTCTTGCCATCGTATTCGCTGAGTCCTTGGCTATCTTCGCCCTCGTTATCGCGCTTATCATCAAGTTCGTCTAATCACATGGAAGCCCTCGGTATCGATCTTAAAACGCTCATCTTCCAGCTCATCAACTTTTTGGTGCTGCTTGTTTTGCTAACCAAGCTTCTCCACAAGCCTCTCAAAAAGCTCATGGAAGACCGGGAGCGGGAGATTGCCGAAGGGCTTGAGAATGCCGCCAAGGCAAAACTCCAACTTGAGGAAGCAGAAGTGGAGCGGGAGAAACTCCTTGCGAAAGCGGACAAAGAAGGCCGCGCCCTCATTGACGAGGTGAAAAAGCAAGCTTCAGAACTTGAACAGAAGCTTTCAGCAGAGGCTCAGGCCAATGCCGAAAAACTCTTGGCACGCACTCGGAATGAAATCCAAGCCGAGCGTGAGCAACTCAAAAGCGAATTGAAGGGTGAGTTGGCCACTATGGTGGTTAGCGCCACCGAAAAGGTACTTGCCTCGCCAATTCCTGACAAAGAGAAGCGCCAGCAGATGAAAGAACTTGTGAACGAGGTACAGTCATGAGCCAGAAAACCGTCCGTACTATCTCCGAAAGTTTTTTGGCCTACCTCACCGAGGAAGGACTAACCGACCTTCTTCCTGAGATTGCCGAGAGCCTAACTAGGGAAGCTGACCGCCGCCAAGTGATCACCATCATGAGCGCCGCCCCCCTCCCAGAAGGCGAGAAGTCCGACCTTAAGAAAACCCTTACTGCAAAGTGGGGTGAGCACGCCGTGGAATTTACCGTAGACGAGTCTCTTCTCTCCGGCATGATTATTGCCTACCGTGATCAGGTCATCGACATGTCTGGTCGCTCCGCCCTTAACGACTTGAGTCAGAAGCTCTCCTAAACCTTATGCCTGATACATCACTTATTACAGACCTCAAGGAGAAGCTTGGTTCTTGGAAACCTGCGCACCAGGAAGCCACAGTGGGAACCGTCGAGCGCATTGCTGATGGCATCGCCACCATTAGCGGCCTCCCCCACACCCAAGCAAGCGAGCTCCTCCATATCCAGACCCCAACTGGTCCCGTTGCGGCCATGGCCTTGAACCTGGAAGAAAAGCGGATCGGCGCCATCATCCTTGGTGACTACTTAAAGGTAGAAGCCGGTATGCGCGTACTTGGTACCGGTGAAGTTGCCACCGTCCCTGCCGGCAAAGAGCTGGTTGGACGCGTAGTGAACGCACTCGGTGAACCAATCGACGGCGCTGGGCCCCTCAAGACTAAGGAGCGCCGCCCCGTAGAACGCATTGCCCCCGGCGTTATTACACGCAAGAGCGTGCACGAACCACTCCAGACCGGAATCATGTCCATCGATGCCATGATCCCAATTGGCCGTGGACAGCGCGAGCTGATCATTGGTGACCGTGGTACCGGAAAGACGGCTATCGCCATCGACACCATCATCAACCAGAAAGACAGTGGCATCATTTGTATCTACGTGGCCATTGGCCAGAAGGAATCAAAGATTGCCCGCCTTCGCGCGGAGCTGGAGAGCAAAGACGCCATGGGTCATACCATTATCGTCTCTGCCGGTGCCTCCGACCCTGCCTCCATGCAGTTCCTTGCCCCATATGCCGGCTGTGCCATGGGTGAGTGGTTTATGGAAAACGGCCAGCACGCTTTGGTTATTTACGATGATCTCTCCAAGCACGCCGTTGCCTACCGCGAAATCTCCCTCTTGCTCCGCCGTCCTGCCGGACGCGAAGCCTACCCAGGTGACGTATTCTACCTTCACTCTCGCCTCCTAGAGCGTGCCGCCAAACTGAACGATGATTTAGGTGCCGGCTCCCTTACCGCCCTGCCAATCATTGAGACCCAGGCTGGTGACGTTGCGGCGTACATTCCGACCAACGTTATTTCCATTACTGACGGTCAGATTTACCTGGAAAACGACTTGTTCTACCAGGGTATCCGCCCAGCCGTTAACGTTGGTATCTCCGTATCCCGCGTAGGTGGTTCTGCCCAGGTAAAGACCATGCGCAAAGTATCTGGACGCCTCCGCCTGGAGCTTGCCCAGTACCGTGAGCTGGCTGCCTTTGCCCAGTTTGGCTCAGACCTAGACGCTGCCACCAAGGCCCAGGTTGAACGTGGAAAGCGCCTTACCGAGCTCCTAAAGCAGCCTCAGTTCAACCCGCTCCCTGTTGGTGAACAGGTTGCCCTCATTTACGCCGGGACAAACGACTTGCTCGATGAACTTCAGCCAGAAGAAGTAGGTCCTTTCGTGGCCTTTACCCGTGACGAGCTTCCTACCCGTTACGCCAAGCTGCTTCAGGAACTCTCAACTGCCAAGTCTCTCGAAGAGAAGACCGAGGCCACACTCAAAGAGACCATGCAAAAAGTAGTAACCGCTTTCAAGAAGAAATAGCATGGCATCCACTAGGGAACTACGTCACCACATCCGGTCTGTCCGCTCCACCCGCCAAATTACCAAGGCGATGGAAATGGTTGCGGCGTCCAAGCTACGCCGGGCAACCGATTCGGCCACTGCAAGCCGGCCATATGCCCTTCGTATTGCGGAGGCACTGCGTGACGCCCTTATTACCCCAGATAACCAGTCTATCCACCCCCTTCTCGTACCTAGGCCGGTGAAAAAGACGGTGTTAGTGGTCATCTCTTCAGACCGCGGCCTAGCCGGCGCCTACAACACCGGCATCATTAAAGCTGCCTTGGAATTCATCACTACGGAAAAAGCAGCTGGCCGGACAGTGGACTGCATTACCTTTGGCCGCAAAGCAGAGCAGGCACTTGCCCGCCTTGGCATCCCCATTGTCCAAAGTTACGAGCACAGTGGCAGCCACCCCGTAGCCCAAGACGTACTTCCCCTTGCCGGCTCCCTTGCTGACTACTATACAGATGGCACCTACGACCAAGTGATGGTGCTCAACACCCACTTTGTCTCTGCTTTTAAGCAGGAACCACGGGTCACCCACTTTTTGCCGCTTACCCATGAAGAGTTTGAGATCACCACGGCTGGCGATGCCCACTTTGTGGCACGGGAGAAAGGCGCGGAACAACGCCACGAGCACATGTTCCTCTACGAACCTGGACCCGAAGCGCTGCTCAGTGCACTCATCCCCCGCTACCTAGAGACCCTGCTCTTCCAACATCTCCAAGAGGCACTCGCCTCAGAGCATGCCGCCCGGCGGATGGCCATGCACAGTGCCACCGACAACGCGAGCGATATCATAGAAAGCCTTCAACTCACTTACAACAGCGTCCGACAGAGCAGCATTACCCAGGAACTTGCAGAAATTACCTCCGGAGCAGTATCACTTCAAACTGACTAACCATGGCTACTAAAACGAAAACCCAAACAACATCTGAGGGAGAGATCTCCCAGATTATCGGTGCGGTTATCGACGTTCGCTTCCAAGGCACGGTCCTTCCTGCTGTTCTTGAGGCGCTTACCGTCACCCACAAGGATGGATCCGAAATTATCCTGGAGGTATCCAGCCACCTGGACCACCAATCCGTTCGCACCATTGCCCTTTCCAGTACCGACGGCCTTCGCCGCGGCGACAAGGTTGTGGCAAGCGGCGCCCCAATCAGCACTCCCGTTGGTGAAGCCGTGCTTGGCCGCATGTTGAATGTGACTGGCGCGCCTATCGACAACAAAGGCGAGGTAAAGACGGACATCCGCTACCCTATCCACCGCCCTGCGCCAGACTTTACCGAACTTACTACCACTACCGAGATCTTTGAGACTGGTATTAAGGTATTGGACCTTATCGCCCCTATTCCAAAAGGTGGAAAAGTTGGCCTCTTTGGTGGTGCCGGTGTAGGAAAGACCGTTCTCATTCAGGAGCTTATCCGCAACATTGCCGCAGAGCATGGCGGGTACTCCGTATTTGCCGGCGTAGGTGAGCGTACCCGTGAAGGGAACGACCTCTACCACGAAATGAAGGACTCTGGCGTTTTGGATAAGACCGCCCTGGTTTTTGGCCAGATGAACGAACCGCCGGGCGCCCGCGCCCGTGTGGCCCTTACCGGTCTCGCCATGGCTGAGTACTTCCGCGACCAAGGCAAGGACCTCTTGCTCTTTATCGACAACATCTTCCGCTTTACCCAGGCAGGCTCTGAGGTATCCGCCCTCCTTGGCCGCATGCCATCTGCCGTTGGGTACCAGCCAACCCTGGCTTCTGAGATGGGTAACCTTCAGGAGCGTATTACGTCTACCAAGACCGGTTCCATTACCTCTGTGCAGGCCGTGTATGTGCCAGCAGACGACCTTACGGACCCAGCCCCCGCCACTACCTTTGCCCACCTGGACTCTACCGTGGTGCTTTCCCGTGCGCTGTCTGAGATTGGTATTTACCCTGCCGTAGACCCGTTGGATTCCACCTCTACCATCTTGGACCCCCGTATTGTGGGCCAAGAGCACTACGATGTGGCCCGTGGCGTACAGAACATCCTCCAGCGCTATAAGGATTTGCAGGATATTATCGCTATCCTTGGTATGGAAGAGCTTTCTGAAGAAGACAAGATTACCGTTGCCCGCGCCCGCCGCATCCAACGCTTCCTTTCCCAGCCGTTCAACGTGGCAGAGGTATTCACCGGTATCCCTGGTGCCTACGTTTCCCTCAAGGACACCGTCCGCTCGTTTAAGGAAATTTTGGATGGTAAGCACGACGATAAGTCAGAGCAAGCATTCTACCTTAAGGGAACTATCGACGAAGTTAAGTAGTCTTTTGCACACCTATGCTCACCGTTGAAATCATCAGTCCCGAAAAGGCCATCCACCGGACAACCGGCGTGGAGGTCATTTTGCCGACTACCGCCGGTGAGCTTGGTATCCGTACCGGGCACCTTCCCCTCTTGGCCCAGCTGAAAAGCGGGACGGTGGTAGTGAAGAAGGAAAATGGCAAAGATGAGATTCTGGCCACCTTCGGCGGCATCGTAGAGGTCTTTGAGAATACCGTGTACCTTATGGTGGACTCCGCAGAACTTGCTGATGACCTGGATGAGCTTAAGGTTCAGGAAGCCATCCACCGGGCTGAGGAGCTGAAGGCTGAGGCTAAGAATACAGGAGACCTCAAGACCGCTTCCGCCATGCTTGCCAAGAACTTTACGCGCCTTAAAGCCGTACGGCGCTTCAAGCACCATGGCCACCATGCCCGGCCTATAAAGGACGAGGAAAAACCAAACTAAACGATTTGAAAAAAGAGGCCCAGGGGGGCCTCTTTTGGTGAGGATAGCTACTCCCTAATGGGAGGATGTGGATTCCCGGAGTTGACTGAGTTTCTGCATGATGAGATAGGGGGGAACCTGGCACTCTTCACACCATCGGGATATTTCGTCCAATTCATTGTCTTGCTCGGCGCCAATTACCTCGGCAAACTGCCATGGTGATGACTCCCTGAACCTTTTTGAGGCTCGGAAACGGCCTTCATACCTCATGGCTGCGCATACGCAGTCACGGATCAGCCCAATAAGCGTCGTGCCAGGCGTTACAACCCAGGGGGCTCCTGGATAGTCCCAGAAAATACCCAGCAAGGCTTGCACTCTAGGTGACCAGATACTTCCTGCGCGCCACATGGAGCCACATACCCCTGCGAGACGCTGCCCCTCTTCAGAACAATCCTCCAGGGCAACCATGTAGAAGGCTACAGTGAGTTCGCCCGGAAAACTGGTCGCTTGTTTTTCGTGAAGTAACTCTCGATATTCATATTGTGTTTTCGCCAATGTCCAACTCCTTTACACGTCCTTTAGCAAACCAAAAAAGGCACCTTTCTACAAGTGCCTATGCCCCGAAGAGGAGGGCCTTCAGTGCTGCCGTATGTTCAGGTGGGGCGGTGTAGTCTTCACTGGCGTTCAAGCTGGAGAGGTCGATAAGCCCCGCTACCACCAAGGGGGCAAGGTCCCGGGCTGCTTCACGGATATCCCCGCCGGCACGGACTATCTCCGGCAAAAGTTCTAGCCACTCCTCCGCATCCCCCTTAGTCACCGGGTAAGCAAACTCAATGGCATCGGTGAGCGGCACCATACGGGATAGGTAGTCCACTGCCTCCATAACATACCGGTTTGGCTCAATGGGCGGCAGGACAGCTGGCACAAAATGAGCGCGTGGACGGACCTTAATGCGTGGTGTCGCATTCGCCAATTCCTTAACGGGAATGTTTTCTTTCTTACAAAAAGCACGGACCTGTGCCGCAAGCTTGCTATCCCCAATAGTAAAATGACGGACAACCTCGGGTTTTTTGCCGGCAATTTCAGCCAAGGCATCATTCAGGGTTGGATACTCATCCGCCCCCATGTATTTCACAACGAACCCTTTCACAAGCAAGCGTTCACGCACGGCCTGCAGGGCTGCACGGTGAAAAATGGCTATGCCCGGCTCCACCTCACGGCGAAACAAGCGACTATCTTCCAAAAGGTAGATAACGCTGTGGCGGGGTTGGCGGACAACGTCGCCAAAGAGCTGGTGTGAAAAAAGAAGGAAAGCCTGCATGTAGCTGTTAGTGTATAGAATTCCTTGGTTTATGCCAGTGCAATTTCATTCCCCTCGCACACCACGAAGCCATCCTTGGCGAGGCCGGCCAGTGCCTCATTGAGACGCTCAGGAGCCTGCCCAGTTTCCTCCAGGAGCTCCACAACTGTTGTACGCGGGTGCTTTGTCACAAATCGGACTACCTGCCCCCGTAGCTGCCTCAGAGAGCCTGTGAAGGTACTCTGTTTTGTGTAGTGTTTGCTCCTGCGGTTGGCGTTGGGGTATTTCTTGGCCAGCCACGAACCGTAATCCATGAGGGCGTAGTACCACTCCCGCGGGTTATCCATGTCCACTGCTTCTTGGATGAGCGGAAAAAGGTCAGCATCGGGCACACCCTCCTTATCTGCAAAAAAGTGGTGAAGAAAGGCTCTCCGTATATTGGTTTCAATCATGACCACAGGCTGGTTAAAAGCAAAAGCCCTGACTGCACCTGCAGTGTAGGGACCAATACCCGGCAAAGCCCTAAGCTCATCCTCCCCTACGGGCATCTGGCCACCATGCTTCTCTACCACTTGCTCCGCCATCCGCTTGGCATTCAAGGCGCGGCGGTTATAGCCAAGTCCCTGCCAGAGCTGCAGCAATGTCTTGGTATCAACAGAAGCAAGCGCTTGCCAGGTGGGCAGAGCGCTTAAAAATGCTTCGTACTTTGGGACAACCCGGTCGGTTTGCGTCTGCTGGAGCATGAGCTCCGAGATGGCAACGGCGTAAGGATCGGCAGTTTCGCGCCATGGGAAAGAACGGCCGTTTTCCCGGTAGTGATTGAGGACGGTCAGGCGAAAATCTTGGACCGTCTCCATGGGCTAGCGACGCTTGCGGACGCTGCGGGGACCAGTAAAGCCGGACGGTGCAGAAATATTCGTAAATGAAATTTCAGGCTCCTCGTTGCGACTACGATCTCCACGCCCACCAAAGCGGTCACGGCCGCCACGGGAGCGCCCGCCACGGTCTCCGCCAGAGCGGAAAACATCGCTCATAACCGTATCGGTACGGTCAGAACGCGGAATGCTGATGCGGATAAGGCGCTCAATAGCCTTCACCTCTTTCCCCTGGTCTGGGGTAGCGAAGGAAATGGCATGCCCACCCTTGCCGGCGCGGCCGGTACGGCCAATGCGGTGCACGTAGTCTTCGGCATTTTCCGGAAGGTCATAGTTCAGCACAAGGCTGATATCCTTTACGTCGATACCGCGGGCAGCAATGTCCGTAGCAACCAAAATGCGCACGCGGCCATTCTTAAAGTCAGCCAAGGCCTGGCGACGCTCCTGAAGGGTACGCTCGGAGTGAATTTCTTCAGCCCGGTGACCAACGGTGTTGATGTGCTTGGCAAGCGTGCTGGCACCGCCCTTGGTGCGGGTAAAGATGAGGATAGGCCCCATCTTATACTCACGGAGAACGGACTCAAGGATGTCGATTTTTTGCCCACTCGGGACAACTACCAACTCTTGGCTCACCATATCGGCAGTACTTCCGGCTGGGGCAACTTCTACCCGGACAGGGTCCTTCTGGTACTTCTGTGCAAGCTTCACAATGGAAGCTGGCATAGTGGCCGAGAAAAGGAGGGTCTGTCGGTCTTCTGGAACCTGCTCCATGACGGACTCAATCTGAGGGGCAAAGCCCATGTCCAACATGCGGTCCGCTTCATCCAGCACTACAACGTTAACCTTTGAAAGGTCAATTTTCTTGCGGCGGATAATATCGTTAAGACGACCTGGGGTGCACACGAAAATATCTGGCTGTCCCAGTTTCAGCATGCGGAGCTGGCGGTACATAAGTTCACCACCAACAAAGATACCCATCTTCAAGTTGAGGGCCCGGGTAATGCGGGAAAGGTTTTCCGCTACCTGAAAAGCCAACTCGCGTGTGGGAACCATAATGAGGGCATTTCCACCCTGCAACATGAGTCGCTGGGCCAACGGAATGCCAAAAGCCATAGTTTTACCTGTACCGGTCTGTGCGATGCCGGTAACATCATTCCCTATTGCCACAAGCGGGATTGCATCGCGCTGAATGGGAGTAGGGTTGATCAGTTTGTAATGATCGAGGCTGCGCAGAATTTGCGGAGCGATGCCTAGGTCGTGGAAGGTAACATCAACACGACTGACATCTGGGGCAGGAGCTACGCTCCCTGCAGATGACTGTTGTAACATATCGGATTATACATATGGTGCGCCCGATGACTCGAGATCTGGTGGGGCACCAACTGGCGCGCGTGAGAGTCGAATCATGCTGCCCCTTTGGGACAGCGCACTTTGATACATCAAACCTACCAGAAATATGCCGCAAATACAATGAACTAAGGCAGGTCGCTGCGGACAAAAACGCGGCGGAATACTTTGGTAGCCTTCCAGAACGGCAAAATGGTGAGGAAGAAGCGGTAGTCGGCTGCTTTGCGCATGCAGTAGGCAAGCAAGCCGAAGACGCGGACATCCCCCCAAAGCACTGCGGCCCAGTGGCGGCCAGCAGGAATGGCATAGATAGGCTTTTGAGAGACATACTTAGGCACCCGCGTCTTACCAAGCACTTTCTTGGTGATGTACTTGGCGATATAGGTGCCATCTTTGCTGGCGGTCTGTGCCATGCCAGAGTTGGCAGTACTTGCCGCGTCACCAATAACGTACACATTGGTATGACCCTTGGCGCGAAGGTAATCATCCACCATCACACGGCCACGTTTGTCATATTCAAAGCCTTCTACCTTGGCATAGAGCGCATTTGGCTTAACTCCTGCCGTCCAGACCACTGTCTTAGTCTTAAAGGACATGTCCTTTAAGAAAAGTTCTTCCACTTCTTGCTTGGTAACAGTGCGGTTCACATAGATGTTCACGCCAATGCCGTGCAAGTAAGTTTCAACGCGGCGGGAAATATCTTCCGGCATCATAATGAGAAGGCGCGGCATGGCCTCAATCAAGCTCACGGTAATGAAGGAAGGGTCAAAGCCCTTCTTTTTGGCCAAGTGCCTGGCATAACTTGCCAGCTCACCCGCCAACTCTACGCCGGTTGGGCCACCGCCTACGATAATGAAGTGGGCTGCGGCCACTTTTTGCTCCGGGGCAGCGTCTACAACGGGAGTAAGGACAGAGGCCAAGTGGGCTTTAAGCCGCTCTGCCTCGCTTACCGATTTGAACCCATAGGAAAGCTCAGGGAGGCCAGGGATATTGAAGTAACCTGTCTCACTTCCTAGCGCCATGACCAAGCTGTCGTACTCGTAAGGCGAGCCCAGGCCGCCATAGACCAACTTGCCTGCAAGGTCGATTTTGACCACCTTGTCGTTAATGATGTCTACTGGCTTGTTCCGGAAGATCTCACTGTAAGGAATGGCCACCTGTGCAGGCGAGTACCCCGTAACTACACGGTAGAGTGTTGGGTAGTATTCAAAATGCGGCCGGTCACTGATAAGCGTGACAGAAACATTGTCCCCACCCATTTTGACCAGATCCAAGGCAGCGCGGACGCCACCAAACCCACCTCCCACAATTACCACTCGATGTTTTGTGCGTGCGCGTGCCATAAGTTCTTATTTGCTTCCCTTTAGTATACGGGAAGCAGGAAGCTCTAGCCAAACACTACCCATGCCACACCCACCAACATGACTATGCATGCAATGGTTTTCCGCAGCATGTAGTGCTCGTGGAACATCCCCCCGCCCACAATGGTTGTCACTAGAGAAGAGAGCTTCACTACCGCCAGCACCTTTACGACGTATGCCCCCGCCAAGGCCAAACTAAGCGCCGCACCGTTGGTGGTGTTGAGGAGGGAAATCCAGAAAAATGCCCCTTTATGCCTTGGGATGTGTTTGCGCATTGCCTTGAAACCGCCGCGACGAAAGTGGATGTAGAGCAAGAAGTACATCGCCGCAAAAATCCGCATCAGTACCAAATAGTGATACGGAAGGATGCCAAGGCGGGTAAAGGTGTACCGGCCCATCACGGAGGCAATAGGATAAAGCAGTAGGGCCACAGCCAGGTAGTGCAGGTCACGACATTGGATGAGGCGCTGACAAGGATAGAGCCAACTTTGTCCCGGCTTCAACTGCAGGCAATAACCCCCAAAAACAAGGAGGAAGATTCCCACCCATTGCCCCCTACCCAAGGTCTCCCCTAACGTCAGTGCAGCAATAATTGCCACAAAGGCCGGCGTAATAGTGGACATGGGTGCAAACAGGCTGATCTCCATGTGCTTCATGGAGCGGGTTGCCAGGAAAAAGGCGGTGGACATGACGAGGGAGCAGAGCATGATCCATGCCAATACGGGCAGGGTCAGCTTTGACCAGTCCACAATCCAAAGGAAGGGCAACACTATACACCCGGAAAGGACCATGACAATGGCCGAAAAAAGACCGGGGTCTTCCCGGCGTAGCACACCTTTCTCGATAATAGCTTCCGCCGATACCGTAACAGCAGCGACTGACGCAAATGCGGCCCAGATCATTAGCTTTAGTGTACGTCCCCCACCGGCAAAAAGAAAACGACCACCAGGTGGTGGTCGCTTGCAATGGGATTCAGAGCCGCTTCTTACGAAGCATACCCTTGAACAGGCTGGGAAGTTCTACGAACGCACGAATCACACCTTTCGAAAATGGCGGGAGATGCTCTGCTGGCATCTCTTGAAAAGCCGGAGTGCGGGGTGCAATCGTCGGTAGCGGTAACTCCTTACTGCCTGATTCCTCATGAGGCTCCTTGCCGCTCACATCTGAGCGGTCATAGTCACAGTGGCCAATCCACTGGCCAACTAGACTCATTTTGAGAGTGCCGTGGTCAGCATCGAGGCTACTGGGAAGTGTGTCGGGGGCGGTGCGTGCCGGTTTGTCAGTGCTCATCCTTACGTCCCTCCTGGACAAAGTAGGATACGACTGGTTATACCAGGTTTCTCTTTACGCTTCAATGCACCCTTGACGGAGAAAAGTTTGGGGCGTATTACCAGGTCACACCCTTATTAACTTTAAGGATTTTCCATGGCCCAAAGCTCCCACCCCGGTGAACATACTGCCCTCTGGATTGCATCTACAACCGTCCCTTCCTACCCAGAACTCCAGGAAGATATAACGGTAGATGTTGCCGTACTTGGCGCAGGCATTGTGGGCGTACTTACTGCATACCTCCTCAAAAAAGAAGGTAGGAAAGTTGCCCTTATTGAATCTCATCGCGCGCTCCATGGGGTGACCGGCAACACCACGGCAAAGCTCACGGCCTCACATGGCCTCATCTACAGTCACCTTGTACCTAAGTTCGGTGAAAAATTAGCCGCCCTCTACGCCAAGGCAAACATGGGCGCCATTGAGTGGGTAGAAGGAATGAGCAAGGAAATCCCTTGTGATTTTAAACGGGAAGACCTGTTCCTCTATGCGGAAAGTGACAAAGAACTGAAAGACCTGGAGAAAGAACTGGAGGCCTCGCACGCCTGTGGACTGACCACTATCCTAGAGGAAGATCTGGACACCAATTTTCCCACCAAAGGTGCCCTCCGCTTCCCTAACCAAGCAGAGTTCCATCCCCTCAAGTTCCTCATCCCCCTTTTGGAAAAAATCCCTGGAAGCGGCAGTGCGGTTTTTGAACATACCCGTGCCTTAGAAGTAAAAGAAGGCAGTCCCTGCAAAGTTACTACGGACAAAGGCGTCATTACCGCTAAGGATGTTGTAGTTGCCACACATTTCCCAATTTTTGACCCAGCGTTTTATTACACGCGACTTGACCCCTTCCGCGACTATGCGCTGGCCGTTTCCCTCAACGAGCCCGTACCAAAGCCAATGTACGTAGGTGTTAGCGACAGTTCTTACACCCTCCGGACCCAACCGAGTAAGAAAGGCGACCTCCTCATTATTGGCGGTGGCAGCCACAAGGTTGGCGAAGGTGGTGACACCAAGGAAAAGTACCAAGAGCTGGAGGACTTTGCCCGCAAGCACTTTAAGGTTAAGGAGGTAGCCTACTCCTGGTCTACCCAAGACAACCAGACCCTGGACAAGGTCCCCTATATTGGGCGGATCAGCGCCCGCAGCAAGCGTGTCTTTGTGGCTACCGGCTTCAATGGCTGGGGCATGGCCCATGGCGTGGTAGCCGCCCAGCTGAACACCGACCTTATTTGCGGCCGCAAGAATGAGTTTGCAGACCTTTACGCCCCCACCCGCTTCAAACCAGTGACAAGCGCACCCCAA
>DATHWI010000159.1 GCA_035460805.1 Verrucomicrobiia bacterium
GCTGGAGCTGGAGCTGGAGCTGGAGCTGGAGCTGGAGCTGGAGCTGGAGCTGGAGCTGGAGCTGGAGCTGACTCCTTGGCAACAACTGGTTCAGCTACCGGAGCAGGTGTAGGAGGGGCCACTGGGGTTGTAGGTGCAGGCTTAGGCTGCTGAGGCGCAGGGGCAGCCGAACGAGGAGGTCCAGATTGGAATCCCCTATCTTGAGGCATGGGACGTGGACCTTGGCTTTGACTACCATAATTCGCATTTGGACGAGAGGGGGGCGGCGCTTGCTGCAAAATAGAAGCTGCCTCTTTGGAAGCCTGTTCCGCTTCCCTTTTTTGCTTATAACCAGCAGTTTCATCAATTAACTGCTCTGCAGCCTCCCTTGTAAGTGCATATTGGGCGCGTGAATACTCAACCACTTCGTTGCGGAAGTTGGGGTCCTGCATCTTACGGGGAGGCATGGTTTGGGCGGAAAAGGCCGGCATAGCCAAACCATCAATAAGAAGCTTGATATACACGTGGCCTCGCTGCAGGTTGACCAAGTCATTCTCGTCAAAGACCGGGGTATACTCAGGCTTCAATGCACTGGCATCCTCAGATCCCACACGGAAGGAAATCATGGTTCCCACGTTACCAAATACCGCATCTTTCACCTCTGGGGACATCTGCGCAATATACTGATGGGCAATGGTAAGGCCGAGGTTATACTTACGTGCCTCAGACAAGATGGTAGCAAACGACTCCGTAGCAAAGTTTTGGAACTCATCCACGTAGAGGAAGCAGGCCGGACGGTCCTTAGGGTCAACGTCTGCACGGCTCATGGCCGCAAGCTGTACTTTGGTAATCATCATGGTACCAAGCAGCGCAGAGTTGTCTTCACCAATCTTTCCTTTGGACAGGTTAACGATGAGGATCTTGTTCTCATCCATAAGCCTGCGCATGTCAAAGCCTGACTTTGGCTGGCCAACGATGTTGCGGATGAGGCTGCTGGAAAGGAACTGTCCAACCTTGTTCAAGATGGATCCCATTTCTTCCACCTGCTGGCGCTGCTCTTTAGCTGCCCATTCGTTCTTCCAGAAGTCCAAGACAACTGGGTCCTTAATTTGTGGGATTACCTGGTTACGGTAACTGGCATCCGTTAGCATACGCGGGATGCCAAGCATGGTTGGGTGCTCAGTATCCAAAATAGCCAGGGTGGCATTACGAAGAATGTACTCAAGACGCGGCCCCCAAGAGTTGCCGAAGATCTTTTTAAGGCTTGCCACAAAACCAGAGGCAATATTCCCCTTCTGGTCAGGGTTGGTCATATCCAAGATGTTGAAGGCAATTGGATAATCCCTGTCAGCGGGGTCAAAAATGACGGCATCTTTAATGCGATGCTCAGGGATAGAGTTAACTACCTTGTCGGCAAGTTCTCCGTGGGGATCTACCACGATAACTCCCCTGCCCTCCAAAATATCGTCAATGACCATATTCTCGAGAAGCGTACTTTTTCCGGTACCAGACTTACCAATGACGTATACGTGACGCATACGGTCATCATTCTTGATACCAAACTCATGCGCCTGGTTACGGAAGTCAGTAAGGCCGAGAACGGTCAAATCCAACGGGTCTATTTCGTC
>DATHWI010000160.1 GCA_035460805.1 Verrucomicrobiia bacterium
TCCTTTGTGGCAAGCGTGTGAATGCACACGGTTCACATACCTGGGGCGTGGTGGGTGGCCATGTGGAGTGGGCAGAAAGCTTTGTGGAGACCGCAATACGCGAGACAAAGGAAGAAACGGGCCTTACCGTAAAGGACGTACGCCTTATAGCGGTTACCAACGACTACTTTGCTATTGAAGACACCCACTTTGTCACCATCCACCTTACCTGCACGTACGATGAGGGTGAGCCTGCCAATTTGGACCATGAGATAACTGACAACTGGCAGTGGTTCCCCCTGACCAACTTGCCAGAGCCACTCTTCCTGCCACTCCTTCATTTGCAGCAAGGGGGCTTCGATTTCACCTCCCTGATTCAGCCTACGCCCTAGATCTGGCTCCCATACCTTATCTGTGGTATAACCAAGAAGCACAGACCTGATCTCTTTTTTTCTATGCCCGAGCAAACCGCAGTAAAAATCCCTGGTGTCCTAACGGTAAAGCAGCTTGCTGATGCCCTTAATCAGCCCGTAACCTTGGTTATTGGGAAGCTGATGCAGTTTGGCGTGCTTGCCACCATTAACGAGGACATCGATTTTGACACCGCCGCCATTGTCGCCGATGACTTTGGCATCCTTGTTGAGCGCGAAATCGATCCTAGCCAGGAACAGATCCGCCAAGAGGACATGGTCTCAAATACCTCAGAAGTCACTACCCGGCCACCAATTGTGACCATTATGGGACACGTTGACCACGGCAAGACCTCACTTTTGGATAAGATCCGCTCCACCAACGTGGCTGGCGGTGAATCTGGTGGCATTACCCAGCACATCAGCTCATACCAGATCGAGATTGCCCCAAAGGCCGGTGGCGAAAAGCGTGTCATTACCTTCCTGGATACCCCAGGTCACTCTGCTTTTGAAGCCATGCGTCGTCACGGTGCACGCATTACTGACCTCGTAGTGCTTGTGGTGGCAGCCGATGACGGTATCAAGCCTCAGACAGTTGAGGCTATCAACCACGCCCGTGCCATGTCGGTGCCCGTCCTGGTTGCCATCAACAAAATTGACAAGACAGAAGCCGACCTGGACAAGGTGAAGGCCCAGCTTGCTGAACATAACCTGGTCCCAGAAGACTGGGGTGGTAAGACAATTACTGTTCCCGTCTCTGCTATGACCGGCGAAGGTCTGGATGACCTCTTGGAAATGATCCTTCTCTCTACAGACCTCCGTGAGCTTAAGGCAAACTTAGACGTTCCAGCTGTAGGCGTGGTGGTAGAGTCTAACCTTAAGCCTGGTGTTGGCCCTGTTGCTACGGTGCTTATCCAGAACGGCACGCTTCGGACAACCCACTATGTTGCTATGGGTGATGTTTCCGGCCGTGTCCGTACTTTGACTGATCACCGTGGCCGCCGTATTAACGAAGCCACGCCTTCCATGCCAGTGGAAATCTCCGGCCTTTCCGGTGTGCCACAGTTTGGCGAGCAGATGATGGTGTTTGAAGTTGAGCGTGATGCCAAAGAGGCTGCGCGCACCTTCCTCCGTTCTCAAAGCGCCAAACGCGCCGCGGGTCAAACCATTGCCATTCAGAGTGCTGGCCAAAAAGAAGGACAGAAGACAATTCTTACCTTGGTTGTGAAAGCAGATGCCAAGGGATCACTTGAGGCTATCCGGGACCAGGTTTCCGTCATGAAGAATGAGGATGTCGAAGTCCGCGTAGTATCTGACGGCATTGGTGATATCTCAGAAGGTGACATTACTATGGCGTCTACCGCCAAGGCCCCGGTCATTGGCTTCCATGTCCGCATTCCTTCTGCCGTAAAGCAGTTGGCAGACCGTGAGAAGGTAAGCGTTACGCTGTTCAGCGTCATCTACGAACTTTTCGATGCAATCCGCAGCGCTCTAGCCGAACTCATGCCAGAAATCACCATTGAAGAGGAGTTGGCCAAACTTCAGATCCTTGCCCGCTTCCGGGATAACCGCAAGCGAGTTGTAGTAGGTGGCCGTGTAGAAGACGGTACGCTGACCCCTAAGCAGCTGGTCAAGGTAATGCGTGGCAAAGAGGTACTGGCACAAGGCAAGCTGATCACCGTTCGCCGTGGCAAAGACGAAGTTCGTCAGGTCCTCGCGGGTTCAGAATGTGGTATTGAGCTAGACCTAACTGGCGAAGTTACCGACATCAAAGAGGGCGATACCGTGGTCCTCTATAGGCTTGAAAAGCAGAAGAAACCGCTCGGCCTCTAGGTTAGTAGCACGTTCAAAAAGTTTGTGAAGACGCCCTTAAGCCTTGTGCTAAGGGCGTCTTTTGGCTATAGTAGTAAAGCTTTAAAACACCAATGTTTGTGTAGTAGAGGGCATCTGCTGTACCCACGGAGGTATATATTTCTATGCAAATTGAGGAGCCTCCCAGTCCATTAGGGCGGAAGGCGCTACACCTCACCCGACGCATTAGCGTCATCCTAAATTCGATCCCACGTCGCTTACCGGCTCTTATTCCGGTATGTGTCGCCATATTTCTTACCACCGCTTTTAGTGCAGACCTCTATGCTGCCTATCAGCTGCGGGTAACCCCTCAAAGTGTAAATGACGCCGAGCGCGTAGCATTTACCTTGAGCAATTATCTTCAACTCGACACGCTTCGTGCTGCTGAGACTGAAGATGATCTAGCTAGCATCTCCTTTGCTGGACAGAACACGGGTGGTCTTGCCACTTCCGTGCCTGATTCGTTGCGCGAGCACACTGTACAAAAGGGTGAAACCCTTACCTCCATTGCCAGTACCTATGGCCTTCGTATGGGGAGTATTATTCTTGCCAACAAGGATATCGACATTGACCTCCTTAAAGAGAAGGACAAGATTACCATCCCTAACGTGGATGCTTCAGATGCAGACCTCGACAAGGAATGGGCGGAGCGTCAGCAAAAGCAGGACAAGGTAGTGGCTAAGAAGGTTACGGAGAAGAAGGCATCTGTCGCTACTTCTGTAAAAGCTGTTGCAACGAGCTCCAGCCGCAAGCTGCGCCACCCTATGCCAGGTCTTAACTATACCTCCCAAGGCTTCAGCCTTTCCCACCCAGGTAAGGACTACGCCGGACCGCAGGGCACGCCTCTCTATGCCGTTGATGATGGCTGCGTAGTCATTGCTGGCTCAGGTTGGAATGGTGGATATGGTAACCGCGTTGTACTCAACATTGGGGGTGGCGTAACTGTTCTCTACGCCCACATGAAGAGCTTCGTTAAGGGTATCTCTGCCGGTGATTGTTTCGAAGCTGGCGACATCATTGGCTATAGCGGCAATACTGGCCGTTCAACAGGTCCTCACCTTCACTTTGAAGTTCGCGTAAACGGGGTGCCACGCAACCCTGGCAACTACGGGATCTAGGAGAGGTGCGGTCACTTTCCTCGCTCGCATGCTCCTCGGAAAAGGAAAGGTTTTCTAGCTTGGCCTAGAGAACTCGACTTCGAGACAAATATCAGGTATATATAAGTCCTTATGTTTGTTGACGAAAAACAACTCAATATTTCTGCCGGAAAGGGTGGCGATGGTGCTGCCCTCTTTCGTCGTGAAAAATATGTACCGTATGGCGGCCCAGATGGCGGCGATGGTGGGCAAGGCGGCGACGTCATTATTGTGGGTAGGGGAAACCTCCACGCGTTCGCGCACCTAACTCATACAGACCGTATTGAAGCTGAAAACGGCCAAATTGGCGGGCATTCGCGTTCCAGCGGCCGCGACGGTGAAGACAAGGAGTGTCAGGTTCCACTTGGCACAGAAATCTATGTTGAGCAGGAAGACGGGGAGTGGAAGCTCCTGACAGAAATTCTTGCTGAGGGTGAGCGCCTGGTTATCGCCAAGGGCGGTAATGGCGGATGGGGTAACTGGCACTTCAAGTCTTCCATCCAGCAGGCTCCTAAGCGCGCCAACCCAGGCCTTCCTGGCGGTAAGTTGCGGATCAAGCTGGTTCTTAAGCTTATTGCCGATATCGGCCTTGTAGGGCTGCCAAATGCTGGCAAATCTACATTGCTCTCGGTTATTTCTGCTGCCCAGCCAAAGATTGCTAATTATCCCTTCACAACCCTCGAGCCTCAGCTTGGCGTAGTGACCATGGGAAAGAAGGAAGATGAGCGCAGCGTAGTAGTTGCCGACCTTCCAGGTCTTATTGAGGGCGCAAGCGACGGCAAGGGCCTTGGCGTTAAGTTTCTCAAGCACGTGGAGCGCACCAAGAAAATCCTCCACTGTATTGCTGCCGATGTCCCCCTAGAGGAACTCCAGGCTAATTACGAGGTCATCCGCAGTGAGCTGACCCAGTGGAGCGAAGTACTTGCCACCAAAGAAGAGATTATCGTCCTCACCAAAGCCGACTTGATCCTTCCTGAAGAAATGGAAGAAAAACAGAAGGCTTTCAGCAAGCTCATTGGCAAGCCAGTTCACGTTATTTCAGCCGCTACCCACCAGGGTGTCCAGAACCTGTTGACCTTGTTCCTGTAACCTGGTAGAGTTATAGAGCACATTTTGTGTCCTCTCTGCTTGCAAAAAAGAAGCCAGGTCCTCCGCAAAGAAGTAAGGCGCATTGAATAGTATCCATCCGCTAACCTAGGAACAAAGCCTATGGCTGTTGCTATTGCGTCGCGGCGTAACTTTGGTCGTGAGACCACGGTGCTCCCGCTCCCAAACCTCATCGAGGTTCAGCTGAAGTCGTACGAGTGGTTTCTTACTGAGGGTATTCGAGAACTTCTCGATGAGATCAACCCAATTGAAGATTTTACCGCCAAAGCATTGGCGCTAGAATTCCGGGAATTTGCGTTTGATGAGCCTAAGCTTTCGCCTGACGAAGCTCGGGACAAAAACATGACTTACAAGGCACAGCTCAAAGTCCGAGCCGTGCTGACCAACCGGGTAACCGGCGAAATAAAAGAAAACGACGTCTACTTGGGTGAGTTCCCACTCATGACCAAGAACGGTACCTTCATCATCAATGGTGTTGAACGTGCTGTTGTTTCACAGATCGTCCGTTCCTACGGCGTACTCTTCACCTCTGAACAGGGTGCAGACCGCCAGCTTTTTGGTGCTAAACTTATCCCTTCCCGTGGTGCATGGCTTGAGTTTGAAACCTCCAGCCGCGACGTGCTCTCCGTTAAGGTAGACCGTAAGCGCCGTATCCCAGTAACAACCCTCCTTCGTGCCCTTGGCTACAGCAGCAGCGAAGAGATTAAGGCTTTGTTTACTGATGTTGATACCAACCCAGACCACCAGTACATCGACGCCACCCTTGATAAGGACCCAGCTGAGAACCAGGACGAGGGTTACGTAGAGGTCTATAAGCGCATCCGCCCAGGTGACCTAGCTACTAAGGACAACGCTCGCGCCTTCCTTGAAGCCCTTTTCTACAGCGCAAAGCGCTACGACTTGGGTGCAGTTGGCCGCTACAAGATGAACAAGCGCCTTGGCTTGGATACTAAAAATGCCAAGGAAGACCGTGTTCTTCGTCCTCAGGACATCGTAGAGATCGTCAAGGAAATCATCCGCCTCAATAACACCAAAGGTGCTAAGGCTGATGACATGGACAGCTTGTACAACCGTCGTGTCCGTTCCGTAGGTGAGTTGGTTCAGAACCGTGTACGCGTTGGTATGGTGCGCCTTGAGCGCAACGTTCGTGACCGTATGTCAGTTGCTGAAATTGAGACTGTTACCCCTTCACAGCTGGTAAACAGCCGCCCAATCGTGGCTGCCCTGCAGGAATTCTTCGCATCGTCCCAGCTTTCCCAGTTCATGAACCAGACCAACCCAATCGCAGAGCTTGAACACAAGCGCTGTCTGACCGCTACAGGTCAGGGTGGCCTCTCCCGTGAGCGTGCAGGCTTTGAAGTACGTGACGTACACACCTCCCACTACGGCCGGATGTGTCCTATTGAAACCCCAGAAGGACCAAACATTGGTCTGGTACAGTACCTGGCATCCTATGCCAACGTAAATGACTTCGGTTTCATTGAGACCCCATACCGCAAGGTAGTGGAAAAGAATGGTAAGCGCGTAGTTTCTTCCGAGATCGTCTACCTGGACGCTGCCGAAGAAGAAAAGTACGTTATCGCCCCTGCTTCCGTAATCATCAACGAGGACGGAACCTTTGGTGAGAAGCGCGCAACCGTTCGTAAGTATGGTACGCCAAGCATTGATGCTACCGAGAAAATCGACTTCGTTGACGTTTCTCCTAAGCAGGCCTTCTCCATTACTACCAACCTCATCCCAGGCCTTGAGCAAGACGACGCTGCCCGTTCCTCCATGGGATCGAACATGCAACGTCAGGCTGTTCCTACCCTTCGCCCAGACTCCCCAGTTGTGGGAACCGGCGTAGAAGGTGACGCAGCACGCCAAAGTGGCCACGTTACACTTGCAGAAGTTGACGGCGAAGTGACTGCAGTCTCTGCAGACGAAATCGTTGTTACCGACAGTAAGGGTGTACAGCATGGCTACCGCCTGCAGAAGTTTGTTCGCTCAAACCAGGGAACCCTGATGAGCCAGCGTCCAAACGTTGACCTTGGCCAGAAAGTAAAGAAAGGCGATCCTATCGCTGACTCTTCTGCTACTGACAACGGTGAGCTAGCCCTTGGACAGAACGTTCTCGTAGCGTACATGTCATGGGGTGGTTACAACTTCGAAGACGCCGTGATCATTTCTGAGCGCTTGCTCCGCAATGACAACTACACCTCAATTCACATTGAGAAGTACACCATGGATGTCCGTGATACCAAGCTCGGTCCTGAGCAGATCACCCGTGACATTCCAAACGTTGGTGAAGAAGCGCTTCGCAACCTTGATGAAGAGGGAATCATCCTCATTGGTGCAGAAGTTGAATCTGGCGATATTCTCGTCGGTAAGATTTCTCCTAAGGGTGAAACCGAGCTAACTGCTGAAGAGCGCTTGCTTCGTGCAGTGTTTGGTGAAAAAGCCAAAGATGTCCGTGACTCTTCACTTCGCCTTCCTCACGGTGAGCGCGGTAAGGTTATCGGCATTAAGATCTTTACCAAGGACAACGGTGACGAACTCTCTACTGGTGTATTCCAGTCTGTAGAAGTGACCATCGCCCAGATGCGTAAGATCTCTGTAGGTGACAAATTGGCAGGACGCCACGGTAACAAGGGTGTTATTTCCATCATTGTGGCCGAGGAAGACATGCCATACCTTGAAGATGGTACTCCTATCGACATGGTACTTAACCCACTTGGTGTAATCGGCCGTATGAACCTTGGTCAGATTATGGAAACGACCCTTGGTTGGGCCGCTGCCAAGAACGGTGAGAAAGTTGCCGTACCAGTATTCACCAGCATTACTGACGAACAGCTCCGCGCTGAATTGAAGAAGGCTGACCTACCTGAAGACGGTAAGGTTAAGCTTATCGATGGCCGCACCGGTGAGGCTTACGAGCAGACCGTGACGGTTGGTATCAACTACATGTTGAAACTAAGCCACCTTGTCGATGACAAGATGCACGCCCGTTCCGTTGGTCCTTACTCCATGATTACGCAGCAGCCACTTGGTGGTAAGGCGCAGATGGGTGGTCAGCGGTTTGGTGAAATGGAAGTATGGGCACTTGAGGCCTACGGTGCCGCCCACACCCTCCAGGAAATGCTGACGGTTAAGTCTGACGATACCGTTGGACGTGCCAAGGCCTACGAATCCATCATCCGTGGTGAGGAAATCCAGAAGCCATCTATCCCAGAGTCCTTCAACGTACTTGTACGTGAGCTCCAGGGTCTTGGCCTAGAGGTCAACCTTATTACTGAGGACGGTGAGATGATTGAGCCTGTTGAGAAGCCAAAGGTCCCTGTTAAGCCAACTCCGGCCCATGCTATTCCTGATAGCGACGACGACATGGACGAGGAAGAGGAAGACGGAGACGACTTTGAAGAGGAAGTAGTGCCAGCTGAGGAGCAGCTCGACGAAGAGCTCACTGAGATCGGCGCGTCCCTAGAAGAAGAGGTGCCAACCGAAACTGAAGAGGAGGCTGAATAATTATGGCTAACATGTTAAAGACGAACGATCTTGTTGAGCAGACGAACGACTTTACGGCCGTCCAGCTCCGTGTCGCTAGTTCAGATACTATTCTGAGCTGGTCCCACGGTGAGGTCCTAAAGCCTGAGACTATCAACTATCGTACTCAGAAGCCTGAGCGTGACGGACTTTTCTGTGAACGCATCTTTGGTCCTACTAAGGACTACGAGTGCTACTGTGGAAAGTACAAAAAGATCCGCTATAAGGGCGTTGTTTGTGACAAGTGTGGCGTAGAAGTTACTAAGTCATTTGTCCGCCGCGTCCGCATGGGTCACATCGACCTCGCTGTTCCGGTTGCACACATTTGGTACGTACAAGGCATCCCATCAAACCTGGGACTCTTGCTTGATATGTCCGTCTCTGACCTTGAGAAGATCATTTACTTTGCCGCATACGTCATCCTTGGCGTAGACGAAGACGTACGTGCCGCTTCCTTGGCGCAGCTTGATGGCGAATACAAGGAACTTAAGGCCCAGCTACTTGGTGACAAAACCAAGGCTGACCAGCTTGAGGGTAATGACCTTCTTAAGCTGCAGCAGGTTGATGCCCAGTTCAAAGAGGCTAAGTCTGAACTTGAGAAGCTTCACCGCAACCAGGTTATCTCTGAGCTTGCTTACCATGAGCTTTCCCTCCGCTACGGAGCTATCGTTCGTGTAGGCATTGGTGCAGAAGCCATCAAGGACCTCCTCGAGAGCATCGTTCTAGAAGACGGCATCCAAGAGCTGAAGATTGAGGCACGCACCGCGTCCCCAATCAACCGCCGCAAGGTGCTTCGTCGCTTGAAGCTGTATACCGACCTAAAGGTAGCCGCCATTAAGCCTGAATGGCTTGTACTTGGCCGCCTGCCTGTTATCCCACCAGACCTTCGCCCTATGGTGCAGCTGGACGGTGGTCGCTTTGCAGCCTCTGACCTGAACGACCTTTACCGCCGCGTTCTCAACCGTAACAACCGTTTGAAGAAGCTCCTTAACTCTGGTGCTCCTGAGGTTATTACCCGGAACGAGAAGCGCATGTTGCAGGAAGCTGTTGATGCCCTCATCGACAACTCTGCACGCCGTGGTAAGGCCGCTGCTGCCTCTACTGGTATGAAGCGCAAGCTGAAGAGCTTGTCCGACATGCTTCGTGGTAAGCAGGGACGTTTCCGTCAGAACCTACTCGGTAAGCGTGTCGACTACTCTGGCCGTTCCGTTATCGTAGTTGGTCCTAACCTGAAGCTTCACCAGTGTGGTCTGCCTAAGATGATGGCTTTGGAACTCTTCAAGCCATTCGTTATTGGTAAGCTTATTGCCGGTGGGTACGTACACAACGTGAAGAATGCTACCCGCCTCATTGAGAGCGGTGAGTCATTTGTTTGGGATATCCTTGAGGACATCACCAAAGATCACTTTGTACTGCTAAACCGTGCCCCAACCCTTCACCGTTTGGGTATCCAGGCCTTCCAGCCGGTACTCATTGAAGGTAAGTCCATCCAGATTCACCCGCTCGTTTGTACCGCGTATAACGCAGACTTCGACGGTGACCAGATGGCCGTGCACGTACCGCTTTCCAAGCAAGCCCAGAAAGAGGCGCAAGAGATTATGCTTTCGAGTCGTAACCTCCTTAAGCCTGCTTCCGGTGAAGTTATCGTAGGACCTACTAAGGACATGATCCTTGGTGCGTACTACATGACCGTAGTGGTTGATGGCCTGAAGGGTGAGGGCAAGGCCTTCTCTAGTCAGGAAGAAGCAATTCTTGCCTACAACGAGAAGATCATTGAGCTTCGCGCCAAGGTTAAAGTTTCCATTAAAGGTGAACTTATTGAGACTTCTGTCGGACAGGTCCTCTTCAATGAGATCGTCCCAGAAGAGCTTGGCTACCAGGTTGAGGCCATGGATAAGAAGGCAATCGCCAAGATTATCCAGCGCAGCTTTAACGAGCTTGGCACCCTTCGTACCGCAGAGTTTGTAGATGACCTAAAGAACATCGGCTTCAAGTATGCAGAGCGTTCTGGTGTAACCTTCTCACTTTCTGACATCGTTGTGCCTTCCACTAAGGGCGAGTTCCTTGCCCGTGCAGAAGACAAGCTTGCCGAAGTTGATAAGCAGTACCGCCGTGGTCTTATTACGAGCGATGAGCAGTACGTTAAGACTGTTGAAACCTGGTTTGACACAACCAAGGAGCTGGAAAAAGAAGTAATGCGCGGGTTCCACGATTTGAACCCAATCATGACAATCTTCAAATCTGGTGCCCGTGGTGCCGTCACCAACATCAACCAGATTGCTGGTATGAAAGGTCTCGTAGGAAACCCTTCTGGACGTATTATTGAGATTCCTCTTAAGAGCAACTTCAAAGAAGGTTTGTCCGTATTCGAGTACTTCATCTCCACTCACGGTTCCCGTAAGGGACGTGCCGACACCGCTCTCCGTACAGCTGACGCTGGGTACCTTACCCGCCGTCTCGTAGACGTAGCGCAGGACGTGGTTGTTGCGCAGGACGATTGTAAGGCCAAGAAGGGCATTGTTCTCTACCGTGCTGACCAGGTAACCCTTGGTGAAGCGTTTGAGACTGCTCTCATTGGTCGCTACACCCATGGTGAAAACCTCGACATTCCAGCCGGCACCCTCATCACTGAGGAAGTTGGTCAGAAGCTCGCTGCGTCTTCGCTTGAGCAGGTAACAGTCCGTTCACCGCTCTACTGTGAAGCCAAGTGGGGTATCTGCCAGAAGTGCTACGGTAACAACCTGGCAACTGGTAAGCTCGTTGAACATGGCCAGGCTGTTGGTATTATCGCTGCACAGGCCATTGGTGAACCTGGTACACAGCTCACCATGAAGACCTTCCACATGGGTGGTGTTGCTCAGACAGGTGGAGACATTACTTCAGGTCTACCTCGTGTAGAAGAGCTCTTTGAAGCCCGCTCACCTAAGACCCCAGCTGTTGTAGCTGAGATTGAAGGAAAAGTGGTAGTGGATGAGCGTCCTGAGGAAACCATTGTCACCATTACCTCCAAGGAGCCAGCCAAGCAGGTTATTAACCTGCCAGCCGGATTCAAGGTAATTGTTGCTGCAGGGGATACCGCTCAGGTGAAAGACATCGTTGCACAGTCCGAAGAATTTGGCAGCATGCGTGCTACCGTTCACGGAAAAGTGGCGATTGAAGAGGGTGTTGTTACCATTACGGCCCGCGAGAAGGATGAGCGTGTTTATACATTGCCTGCTTCCGCTTCCGTTATGGTTGAGAGTGGTGACACCGTACTACGGGGTGACCCAATCACAGAAGGGCACATCGAACTCCAGCAGCTCCTCCACCTATGTGGTCGTGCAGCCGTTGAGCGATATGTCGTAAGTGAAGTGCAGCGTATTTACTTCTCCCAGGGTCAGAGCATTAACAACAAGCACATCGAAATTATTGTTCGACAGATGTTGTCTAAGGTTCAGATTGCCGACCCAGGCAAGAGTACCTACATTACAGGACAGACGGTCGATCTGCCTGATATCCGCCATGAGGCCGATAAGATGAAGATCCGTTCCGAGCAGCTACTCTTGGGTATTACCCGTGTATCGCTTTGGACCAAGAGCTTCCTCTCCGCCGCTTCCTTCCAGGAAACCACGAGTGTATTGATCAACGCTGCCGTTATGGGCAAGCGCGATGAGCTTCGTGGCTTGAAGGAAAACGTAATTATTGGTAAGCTCATTCCCGCTGGTACTGGTTACGATCAGTCCCTCAAGAACTAAACTCTGTAATGCCTACAATTAATCAGTTGCTGCGCAAGCCACGCGTCACCCCGAAGCGTAAGCCTAACGCACCAGTCCTTAAGTCCACCTTCAACACCTTCAAGAAGCGTCCAGTTCCTCTGAACGCTCCTCTGAAGCGTGGTGTGTGTACCAGGGTTACCACCGTTACCCCAAAGAAGCCGAACTCGGCTCAACGTAAGGTGGCGCGTGTCCGTCTAACCAACGGCATGGAAACCTGGGCATACATTCCTGGTGAAGGTCACAACTTGCAGGAACACTCCGTAGTACTCCTACGCGGTGGACGTGTAAAAGACCTTCCAGGTGTTAAGTACCACATTGTTCGTGGAAAGCTTGACGCCCAGGGTGTTAAGGATCGGAAGAAGAGCCGTAGCAAGTACGGTACGAAGAAGGCGTAATGCCTAAAGAAAAAGACCTCCGAAAGGAGGTCTTTTTTGTATGTAAAAAGGCTCCAGTCGGAGCCTTTCATTACCTGCGGTGTTTCCGCATGAGACGTGTGAGAACTGCAGCGCCGATCAGGAAGATAGCGGCGGCGGCATAGGCGGTGAACGATAACTCGGCTCGTATGGAGGGGTCCATATCAACACGGAGCAAAGTTGGGGTTACCAAGAAGGCGAATCCGCCAAGCCAAACTGCGCAAACTGCCAGAAATGTCGAAGGTGTATTTCGGATCATATTATTGCGAGAACTATAGCATATCTAACCTGGTTTGTCAATGTACTTTAGGTCTGGCTGAGTCACAATGCGTTATGAAAAGAACCCCGAGAGGGGCTCTTCTTTGTTGCAAATATTTCTATAAGAAAAGGAGCATCTCTCGATGCTCCCTGGGTAAAGAGTCTAGCTGGCCCATTAACTCGTTAGGAAGACTGCAAAGCCGCCGAGTAAGAGGAGGATGAACCCGATGAGCCCGCACACCATGGAGATTATCCAGGCGCTAGTTCCACCTCGTCCGATCAGGCTGATGGCGATGCAGATAAGGATCAGAACCCCAGCTACACCAAGAATGCCGTACGCGATGTTTTGTTTCACATATTCACCTTTGTCCGAGGGGGACTATAGCGGATTTCTGCCGAATTGTCAACCAGGTAAGAGGTTTGAGACTGCGGGAATTGAGTTAAAAAAGACCCCCGCATGACGGGGGTCTGGAACTAGTAGGAACCAAAGCCCTGGGTGAGCTTGGTTAGCTCGCTTTCGGCATCTGCCAGGCGCTGGTTGGCCTCTGCGAGCGCTTGCTCGGAGGCCAGGTACTTTTGGTGCGCACGGTCACGATTGCGCTGGGCAACAATTGCCGCCCGCCTCGCTATGACCCGCTGAGACTCTGCTTGGCGCAGTGCGAGCTTAGTGCGCTCCTCGAGGAGCTGCTGGAGGTAGGTATCACCCTCCTCGGTGAGGTAGTGGACGCCATCAGCAGCCGGCGTCACTAGCTGGGCGTCGACGATGAGCGCAGTGCGCAGCATCTTCAGGGGTAGTGTAGACCGGGTGCCATAACGCTTGAGCCACATACTCAGCATGACTGCATTGCAGAGCGAAGCCTTTATGGCGTCCTCCACAAGGTGGTCAGCAATTTCGCGGATGAACTCCATGCGCAAAGCTTGGGACCGGAAGAACTTGGCGGCGTGCTTCTCAGCCCGCTGATCAGCACGGTTCGCGGAATGAACCAGCTTTGTTGCGCGGGGCTCCTTGGGATCCAGCATGGTATTCATGCGGTCTACCAGGGCTACCGTTTCGTCATCAGCCCCAAGGGCTTCTGGCGCTACGGCAGGGCGGAGTTTACTAAAGGCGTATTCCAGGTTGGTACCGGGAGGAGGAGTTAGGTCACAGCGGCGGCGCGATTTGGCGTCGCCAGGCTGGACGATGAGATGGATGGTGTTGTAAGAAGTGATCTCGATAGCGCGGACATCTCCCGTGAGATGCCTGCTACTGCCGTGCACACGAACAGACCGTGTCTGCAGG
>DATHWI010000161.1 GCA_035460805.1 Verrucomicrobiia bacterium
CTCTTTAAATGCCTCTTTCCAGAGTCCAATGGACTCTTCGTCCCGGGGCGCGTTGGCATTTCCAGGAAAGATCGTAATGTAGAGCCGGGCAGGATCAAGGCCTAAGCCCTCGCCCTCCGATGTAAGGAACTGGAAGCTCCAACGAATGGACTCGTGTTTGAAATAATCACCCAAAGACCAGTTCCCCAGCATTTCAAAAAATGTCAGGTGACGGTTGTCACCAACTTCATCAATATCCCCCGTGCGGAGGCACTTCTGGCTGCTGGCAAGCCGACGGCCTTGGGGATGAGGCTCACCCAAAAGGTAGGGCACCAGCGGGTGCATCCCTGCGGTCGTGAAGAGGACGGTCGGGTCATTATCCGGAACAAGTGATGCTGACGGAATAGCGGCATGACCATGGCCTTCAAAAAACGCCAGGAACCGGCGTCGAATCTCAGCTGAGTTGAGCGATTGCATAAGGGTAACCTACCAAGAAATCACTGGTTTGGAAACTTGAGAGTGACAGTAGTTCCCTGCTTAGGCTTACTGTCAAAAAGGAGCTCGCCACCATGTTCACGCACAATGGCGTTGGCTGTGTAGAGACCCAAACCAATTCCTTCGTGATCGTATGTATAGGAAGATGTACCACGCGCAAAGGTCTGGGTGGCGGTGCGCAAGGCTTCGGTAGACATGCCTGCACCCTGGTCTATGACCTGGATGACGAACACACTGTCATCCTGACGCAACACAACCCGGATGATCCCGTTTTCAGGCGAAAACTTTACTGCGTTGTCCAACACCGCCACAATTGCCTGCTTTACCCGGCGAACATCAAACCTGCCCTGCTGGAGGGCCTGGGTAGCATTCTCAAAAACCAGTTGGAGCTTCTTCTCCCGTGCAAATACATCCACTGCGGCAATGGCGCTTTCCGCGGCATCGGCAATATTGGAAGCTTCAAGCTTAATCTTAAGCATCCCCTCTTCAATCTGACTCACCAAGAGAAGCTGTTCAGCCAAGATCCACAACCTGCGTTCACCCTTTTGGATGTTCAGGTAATGTTTCTGACGCTCTTCGACGGTCAGTGCGCTGTCATTCTCCTGAAGTGGCGCCAAGGCCCCTTGGATAATGCTGATTGGCGTTAGGAGGTAGTGGGAAGCCAGGGAGATAAACTGGTCCTTGGACTGCCGGAGCTCCAACTGGTAGCGGTGCTTGAGCGGACGGCGGATAATTAGGTAAGACACAAGAATGCCCGCCACGAAAGCCGCAGCTGAGACGATCATCATTTCCTGTGTTACCCCTCCAAATTGCATGTCCGTAGTATACCAGTTTCGTGATACGATAGCCGTAGAAAACTACGCTGTCATGACGCCCACCAAATGAAACTCTTCCGGCGTGAGCCGCAGATTCCAACCGCGTTATCTGTAGATATCGGCACCGAGTTTGTTAAGGTGCTTCTTTTCGAGGTACGCGACGGGAAGGGGTACGTCATTGGCCAGGGCAAAGCGCGCCAGCGCCTCTCCGACATGCAGGCCGGTCATGTTACCGACATTCAGGGAGTGATCGCCACGGCTGCCAAGGCCATTGATGCCTCCTTTGAGCAAGCGGGCCGCGACGCCGAGCAAGTCATCGTAGGCATTGCCGGTGAGTTAGTTAAAGGGACTACCACTACTACCGTCATTTCCCGGCCAAAGCCAAATGAACCCATTACGGAACATGAACTTAGGGACCTCATCACCAAGGCGCAGGGAGAAATCCTCAAGCGTTCCCGCAAGGAACTGGCCTGGGAAACAGGTTACGCCGAGATAGACGTGGAGCTGGTCAATTCCGCAGTGGTCAGCGTCAAGATTGACGGGTACAAAGTTAGCAACGCCATTGGTTTCCAGGGACGCCAGGTTGAGGTAGGCATCTACACCGCCTACGCCCCTAACGTGCACCTGGGCGCCCTGCAAAGTATTGTGGACGGCCTGGGCCTGGACCTCATTTCCGTGGCCACTGAACCCTATGCGGTTGCCCGCTGTTTGAGCGACGTGGAATCGGGTGATATCTCCAGTATCTTCATCGACGTAGGCGGTGGGACAACAGACATCGCCGTAGTACGCGGTGGCGGGCTGGAAGGTACCAAGATGTTTGCCCTCGGTGGACGCGTTTTCACCAAGCGCATTGCCGGTGAACTTAAGGTCTCCTTTGCCGAGGCCGAAAAAATTAAGCTCGCCTACTCCGACGAACGTCTGGAGGACAAAGACCAGGAGCGTGTCAAAGAATTCATCGAGAAAGATGTCTCCGTCTGGATCTCTGGCATCCAACTGGCGCTGGAAGAATTCGCCAGTTCTGAGCGTTTTGCCGACAACAAGCTCCTCCCAACCAAGATTTACCTCTGTGGTGGTGGAAGCATGCTGCCGGATTTGAAAGCGGCGCTAGAGGCTAAAGCCTGGACCAAGGGGCTGCCGTTTGCGAAGCAACCGGAGGTGCAGTACATTAAACCTGAACAGGTAAGCACCATAATTGATACCACCAAGAGCCTGGTG
>DATHWI010000162.1 GCA_035460805.1 Verrucomicrobiia bacterium
GCATTGAAAGATAGGCTCTCAACGAGATCCTTGAGAAGGTAGTAAAGAAATTCCTCTAAAACAGATGATTGAAGGTTGGACCTTGAGTCAAAAGCTTCCGCATACTTTTGCTGGTCAATGAAAGTTTTATAGTCTTCAAAAAGATTAACTCTTTGCTGTAGGACTTCTATATCATTCGCCTGTTTAGTTGAGTATGGGCCTTTGAGTGCTAAGTTTGCTTCTTTCCATTTGTTATATTCTAATCTAACCTCAGCGATTAACTGAGTAGATACCTCGTCATTATATTTCCTAGAAGCCGATTCTTTTTGCGCTAAATTATTTCCGTGTACGAACATATATAGCCTTAGATGCTAATAGCTTAATTGTCTCTTTAAATTTTCTGCCAAAGCACGAGCCATCATAGGGGGAACAGCGTTGCCAATTTGGTTGTATTGACCTAAGTGTATATCGCCATAGCGGCCTTCCCTGGCTAAAAGGCTATGTGAAGGAGTTGTTGGTTTACCCAAGAATGTAAAACTGTCGGGAAATGACTGAACGCGTGCGCCTTCACGAGGTGTGAAATTTCGATCATCGTACGGGTGAACAAAATTTGCATAGAAAGAAGCGGCGATCGTGTGACAGGGCTTATCGGGATACATGCGGCGATTATTTTGTGAGTAACCGCTTCCTGATTTTTCTCCCTTTCCATTTCTTTTGAGAGGCATATGGGCCTCACTGAGTTCATCGCCTTTCTGCCCCCAAGTCATGCTCTTGAATCTCTCAACTAATCTTTTCGAATGTCGCATTGCACTGTGATTCTGCAGCGAATCGCCATTATCGCGCAGTAATCTTTGATATTCATTCTTTGGTTTTGAAGCATAGTGAGATGAAGCTTCTCCAGCCTCAATACTTGGAAGATCAGAAATTGCTTCCCATAAAGTGGGGCATCGAGGGAGATTGAGTAGATTTCCATCTATGCTATGAGTTGGCTCGGGAAAAAACTTGTCAATTTTCTTCAAAGTACCCACGAGTATAAAGCGGCGGCGAATTTGAGGAACCCCATAGTCAGTGGCTTGCAGTACCCTTTTCTCCGTAAAATATCCTAGCGCTTGCAGCTCGCTCTCAATAATATCTACGACAAATTCACCTTCACTAGTCTTCGCCTTTATAATATTGGGTACATTTTCCATAACAATTACACTGGGCTTGAATACTTTTCCCAGTCTCAGGAACTCCTTGAACAGGGAGTTTCTTGGGTCCTTTGGATCTCTTCCCTTTGAATTGGCAATTGAAAAACCCTGACAAGGTGGACCACCTAAAAGAATGTCAATTTGTTGTGGAATGGCATTAAGTAGCTTGCTATCAGGTATCTCAGTGATATCTCCCTCAATTACCGTTGAGGTTGGATGATTATGCTGAAACGTCTGGCATGCCCAGTTATCTATTTCATTTGCCCCAACAATATTAAAGCCAGCTTGGGCGAAACCTAAACTAAAGCCCCCTGCTCCAGCGAAACTGTCGAATACATTTTTCATCAGGGGCTTTGTATGGCTTTAGCTTGATACTAAAAACTTTTTGCACTGCTAGTCGATAGGCCCCCGGTTCCTGGCGCTATAGTTTTTGCGTGGTCTGTTCTCCACTCGCCATATCCTTCACTACCACTTCACCCTTCTCCACCTCCTGCTCACCCACAATAATGGCCTGCTTGGCCCTTACTTTCCCAGCCTGCTTCAACTGAGCGCCAACACCTTCTTTACCAAGGGCGGCATCTACAGACTTTCCTTCAGCCAATAACTTCGGCAATACCTCACGTTCCAAGTACCCACGACCAGCGGCATCGGCAGCTACCAGGAAATAGTCCGGCTTGGGCATCTCGGGCAGTGCAACGCCACTGTCCACTACCAGCTCGCAAATGCGGTCCAGGCCAATGCCAAAGCCAATGGCGCCCGTAGCTGGGCCGCCCAGTTTGGAAACCAAGCCGTCGTAGCGGCCACCGCCACCAACGGAAGCCTGCTGGCCTTCTATACCAGTTGGTACCCACTCAAATGTGGTGTGGCTGTAGTAGTCCAAGCCGCGTACCAAGAATGGGTCTTCCACAATCGGGATTCCCCACATGCCAAGTTGGCGGAGCACCTCGGCGTAGTGGGCTTTGCTTGCCTCGCCCAAGTTGTCCTTGAGGCGGGGTGCGGCATCGCATAAGCGCCGGTCCCCTTCATTCTTACTGTCCAAAATGCGCAGAGGGTTCTTGTCGAGGCGCTTCTGGGAATCCTCACTCAGCTGATCGCGGAATGGCATAAAGTACTCACGGAGAGTATCTACATACGCTGCGCGTTCTTCCGGTGTACCAAGGGTGTTGATCTTCAGCTCCACGCGGTCCCCAAGGCCAACTTCCTTATAGAACTGCCACATGGTGAGCAAGACCCAGGCATCGGCAAAGGGGGTGGCATCGCCAAAGAACTCTACGTCCAGCTGGGTGTGCTCGCGGTAGCGGCCCTTTTGTGGGCGGTCGTAGCGGAAGCAGTTGACGAAGCTCCACAGTTTCACTGGCTGGGGCCAGGTGTGCATGCCGTGCTCAATGAAGCTGCGGACAATGCCGGCTGTGCCTTCTGGGCGGAGGGCGTACTCTTCTTTGCCAGGCTCAGTCTCGATGCCGCGGACCAGGAAAAGTTCCTTGTCCATGACATCCGTCCCCTCACCGATTGAGCGCTGGAAGAGCTCACGGTTCTCGTACGTAGGGATGGTGATGGGTTGGAATCCCATCTGGGCCGCTACTTTTGCCGCAGCGCGGGTCACATGCGTCCACGCCGCTTGGTCAGCAGGTAGGATGTCGCGCGTGCCGCGTGGGCTTTGGATAGTGGCCATGGGATGGGGTTATTAGTTATGAGTACAATATCAGATCTGGAGGGCGAATCGAATAGTATTAAAAAAGACCACCCGGGGTGGGTGGTCATATGTTCTCGCAGCTTACGCCGTGGGATCGGGCTTGCTCAACACAAGGGTGAGCCTGTGGTCCGGATAACTGATGTTGCGGATCCGGAGCATCTCCCGGAAAAGGTCCTTGACCCCTTCGTCGCCGGTGATGGGCTTGGCCTGGCGTGTCTCCTCGTTGATGAAGAGCGGGGCTTCTGCGTCAGTGCCTTCGGGCACAAAGACATAGAGCACTTCTTTGCCGCACGGGACCGGCCGAATGAGGGAGGCTTCGATGAGGGTGACGATGATCCGGTAGACGCTTACCACGTCGATCTTGCCGCCTGTGTTGATGATCCACTCGTGCAGCCCGTAGGCAGACATGAGCTTGCCGGTGTTGGCGGCGAATGCCCGTGCCACCATGGTGCGGGGCATGGTAATGCGGTAGCCGAGGGCTCGGAGGGCCTTCATGAAGTAGTCGTCAGGACTTTCTTTGGGGGGTTGTTTAGCCATTTGTTCTCCAAGGGACGTACCATTTCTGGTGCGGGAAGAATATAGCCTCAATAAGCTACTGTGTCAATGATAAGAGGCTCTGGAAAAAAGCTTCTAGCTCCTCACGAGCGTGACTACTTGAGCGTTGATGGACAGCCCAACCCGTGGCGCATGCCAGGCGTGGCCGTGCCAGGTGGCACTCACTTTCCAACCAGGAGGAATATTGGCGGGGTCATCAAAAAGGCCTGAGTGGTTGTGGAGCGGGAGTGCGACACCAAATTCCTTTTGCGCCTGGACTTTGTACTCCTGGGTAATTTCGTCGAATGACAAAACCATGCCTGACTTGCACATCTCAGCCAGGTGCCAAATGAGCGGGAGTGGCTCTTCAACATAGTAGAGGCTGCTAAGGGCAACGCCCCAATCAAATTGCTCACCCCGCTGGTGGAGCTCCGGGATGACATCCTCAATCCGTCCCCAGTACCCTTTTTTGTACTTACCCTTAAGCACCGCTTCCACGAGCATGGAGCGGGCGGTGTCTATGCCGGTATAGGAGAACCCGGTTGGGAGGGCCTTGGCTACGGTTCCAGGGCCACAGCCTAAGTCTAAAATATGACCGCCCTTCACGTGGTGTGAGGCAAAAGATTCCTGCAAAGGCTTAACCAGGCCGTAGTTGACCTCCGGTGACGCCAGGAGCTCTGCATACTCCTCGGCGTCATCATAAAAGTGCGCAACTTTTTCACTCTCCTCCGCATCCTCATGGCGCTCGGGTTCAATGACCTCTATCGCAAGGACCATTAGTCCTCCGTGACTACCTTGAGTTTGCCGCCCGTGGCAGTAAGGGCAACTTTGGAGCGCTCTCCCTTGGCAAGGGACTCGATGACTACCGGTTCAATCTCATGGAGGAAGAGCTTGTCGATACTGCGCGCGCCGGACTCTGGGTCAAACTTTTCTACTGCCCAGTCAATGGCTGCGGGTGACACGGTAAACTCTAGGTTCCGCTTCTTAAGGGTAACCTTAAGTGTGGCGAACCGTTTCTGAACCAATTTCTTCACGATGTCGCGGGAGAGCGGCAGGTAGAAGAGGGTGCCAGACATGCGACCCAAGAGTTCTGGGCGGAAGAATTCCTCAATCTCTTTCTTGATGTGGTGATGGAGCTCCCCAGTCTTTTTGCTGTCATCGCCAGTACTAAATCCAACGCGGGCCGCTTGGTTAAAGCTTCGCATGCCAATGTTGGATGTCATGAGGATAATAGTGTGTTCAAACGAGATGTGCGTACCGGTGTTATCGGTCAGGGTGCCATCTTCCAAAATTTGGAGGAGCAAGTTGAAGACATCGGGATGGGCTTTTTCCACCTCGTCAAAGAGGACAACGGCATACGGCCGGCGGCGGACCTGTTCAGTAAGCGCACCACCTTGGTCAAAGCCAACGTAGCCTGCCGGTGCGCCAATCAGGTTGCTCATGCTGTGGCGCTCCGAATACTCGGACATGTCCACCTTAATGAGCGCCTTGGGGTCACCAAACACTTCGCGGGCTAGGACACGGGCGGTTTCTGTCTTACCGGTTCCTGTGGGGCCAACAAGCAAGAACGACCCGATAGGCTTGCCAGCAGGTTGCATGCCGAGCTGGGAGCGGAGCAGGGTTTGGCCAATAGATTCAATGGCAGTGTCTTGTCCAAGAATATGCTTCTTAAGGACCTGCTGCACCTTGCCAAAGTCTAATGGCTCCAAGCTGTTTTCAATATCGGCAACGGGAATGTTGGTCCGCTGTGCCAGTACTTGGCTGACATGGTTGCTTGTGACCTGGGGCGGCGCAGAGAGCTTGCCCTTTACCCGTTTCAAGTTTTGCAGCTCTTGCATGAGCTGTGTTTCTTTTTCAGAAAGCGCCTTGGCGTACTCGTACTCATCGTCACTCTGGGCATTCTCTACAGCCTCAATCTTCTGCTGGGAAACCAATGCAATTTCCCGCTGGATGTGGGAGAGCTCTGCATCTTCCACATATGGTTCTGCATGGAGTGTGGCGGCCTCATCCAAAACGTCCAACGCCTTGTCTGGCAGGAAGCGGTCATGAATGTAGCGGGTGGAGAGCTCTACGGCTGCCTTCAGGGCATCGTCAGTAAACTTGACCCGGTGGTGGCGCTCAAGCTCACGGCGCATGCCTTTGAGCATTTTGAGAGCCTCCTTTTGGTCGGGCTCACGGACATCCACAACTTGGAAACGACGGTCCAGCGCCTTGTCCTTTAGGATGTGCTTGCGGTATTCCTCGTAGGTGGTGGCGCCAATGACGCTAATCTCACCGCGGGCGAGGGCTGGCTTCAAAATATTGGCAGCATCAAAGCCACCCTCTGCACTGCCGGTGCCGGAAAGGGTGTGCATTTCATCAACAAAGAGGATGGTTTCGCCATCGTCCGCCACATCTTGGATGATGTTCTTGAGACGTTCCTCAAACTGGCCGCGGTACATGGTACCGGCGACCACTAGTGAGAGGTCCAATGCCAAAAGCCGTTTGCCAATGAGGGCCTTAGGCACCTCGCGCGCCATGATGCGCTGGGCAAGGGCGTCGACAATAGCCGTCTTCCCTACTCCTGGCTCACCAAGGAGAAGCGGGTTGTTCTTGCGGCGGCGGAGCAGGACCTGGATAAGCTGGTCCAATTCCTTTTCGCGGCCAATGACGGGGTCGAGCGCGTTTTCAGCGGCCAGCTCTGTCAGGTCTATGGTGTACTTCTCAACCTCGCTCCGCTCCTGGTTTTGGCGCTGGTCGTTCACGGTACCCTCCTGCTCTTTAGGCTGGTTAGATAGCATTGCTACGGACAAAAGCCATTCCGAAAGACGCCCAAGGACTTGGCTCGGCTCGGCACCTGCGCGCCGAAGCGCTTGGTGGCCGGTCAGCCGTTCGTCACGGGCAATAATGTAGAGAAAATGTTCCACTTCCACAAAGCTAAACCGGAACCGGGCTGCAAGCTTGATGGCCTCTTCTAAGAGAAGCTGCACTTCGGCAGACTCGGTTGTCGGGTCACTGCTCATGTCGGACGGGGCCGGCGTGAGCTGTTGGAAGAGCTGCTCGTAACTTACCCCGAGCGTTCGGAGCAAGTCTGCAGCGGGAGTATGGGCCTCAGCCAGAATGCCGAGGAGTACGGTGTCGCTCTGGACGGGACGAGCAAGTTGCTCGGCGATCCGTTGTGACTCCTCGAGAACAGCCTGGCTGCGGCGGCTAAAGCGACCGAAAATCGCTGCCATGGCTGAATCCTTTCTTGGTTACGCTTCCTTAGTCTCTTCTTCTACGGCTTCTGGAGCTGCAGCCTCTGGTGCTTCAGTCTCGGCGACTGGTTCAACCATGGCTTCCATAGCGTCGTCCAGGGTGGCTCCCTCTTCTGTTGCAGGAGTTTCTTCAATTGCTGCAGTTTCCTCGGCAACGACCGGGGTTTCTTCCTTGGTGGCTGGTGCTTCCTCGGCAGCTACTGGTGCAACCTCTTCATCACGGATGATGTCGATGGTGTAGCCAGTTAACTTAGAGGCAAGGCGGACGTTCTGCCCACCGCGGCCAATAGCCAACGATAGCTGGTCCATGTCCACTTCCACGGAAGCGTGCATCTTTTCAGCGTCAATGGTGAGGGCACGGACTTTGGCAGGAGAAAGTGCCTGGCGGATGAAGGTCTCTGGGTCGGCATCCCACAAAATGATGTCGATTTTCTCTTCACCAATTTCGTTAAGGACGGCCTGGACGCGGGTACCGCGCTGGCCTACGCAAGACCCTACTGGGTCGATGGCGTCGTTATCGGAGAAGACGGCCATCTTGGTGCGGGAACCTGCTTCGCGGGCAATGGCGCGGATTTCAACGGTGCCAGCCTGGATCTCCGGTACTTCAAGGCCAAAGAGGCCTTTGATGAAGCGGGAGTCGGAGCGGGAAACGATGATCTGAGGGCCACGTCCGCTCTCAGCCACTTCTTTCACAAAGAGGCGGATGCGCTGACCGGTGCTGTAGAATTCGCCGCGGATCTGCTCGCGAGGTGGCATGACGGCGTTTACCTTGCCGAGGCTTACCATGACGGTATCCATTTCAATCTGCTGTACCTGACCAGTAAGAAGTGCGTGCTCCTTCTCCTTGAACTCATCGTAGAGAATGTCACGTTCTGCTTCGCGGATACGCTGGACAATCACCTGCTTGGCTGTCTGGGCGGCAATACGGCCAAAGTCGTCGTGAAACTCGAGCGGGATAATGTGCTCGTCACCAACAATCAGTTTCTTGTCGATTTTCTGGGCATCCTCAATAGTCATCTGGCGCTCTGGCTCGTCTACAACCTCTTGGTCTTCTTCAAGCTCGACAATGTCGAATACCTGGAATACCTCAAAGTTAATGCCTTCACCACCGGTGTCTTTGAGTTTGACGCGGATGTTCTGGCCCGGTGTGCCGTAGTCGCGGCGATAGGCAGCAGCAATGGCAGCTTCAACCGTATCAATGACGCGCTCTTCAGGGATTCCCTTTTCAGCGCTGATCTGTTGAATGGCGGCCATGAATGGTGATAGTGCCATAGAAATGAAATTAGTTTAAAAAAGAAGCCGATTCTCATCGACTCCTGTACAAGGGCACTATAGGAAAAAGGCAGGTATGTGTCAATGAGACAGAACGGATAGTGGGCGGACACGCTTCTTGGTAAGATGGTGACATGATCACGTCCATCCTTATCGATGCCACTCATATTGGCACCAACCAGCCTACGGGTGTGGAGCGGTACGTTGACGCGCTTCTCCCCGTCTTGAGCGAAAAGCTTATGGCCGCAGGGGTGGATGTTACTTGGGTCAGCCACTATGACGAGCCAGCCCACCCGGCCGGGGTGAAGTGGATCCGTTCTGAGCACGTCCATGGCTGGGGCCAGTTTGCCGTGCGCCAGCTCATGCTGGATGGCAAATTTGACCTTTACTTTACGCCCTCTAGCATTGTGCCCCTAGGCGGTCTTTTCCAGCGCTCCATGACCATGCATGACCTGTCCTTTATGCGCTTTCCCAAGGCGTACAGTCCAAGCCAGCGCATACGGCTCGGCTGGTGGGCGCCCCGTGCTGCAGTACTGTCGCGCACAATTATTGTGCCAAGCGAATTTGTAAAAAATGACCTCATCCGCTTTTGGAAAGTTCCCACTAATAAGATAGAGGTGGCATACCATGGCCCAATTCCTCTCAGCGAGAAGGCAGTAACGGTGGAGGGTGTCAATCCGGAAAAGCCGTTCATTGTGTACATGGGCCGTTTAGAGGAGAAGAAAGGATTGACTCCCCTCATTCTCGCTTTCGTAGAGCTCGCTAAAAAGAACCCGGACTTGCAGTTGGTCCTTGCTGGTAAGGCTGGTGTTGGTGAGGATATTGTCCGCCGCACTGTGCGCGAGATGGACAGCGCTACTAACAACCGGATTATTTTGCCAGGCTATGTTTCCAATGAGCAGCAGCGCTGGCTCTATGATCACGCACGGGTCGTGGCCGTCCCTTCTCCCGCGGAAGGGTTTGGCTTTGGGGTATTGGAAGGTTTTGAGTCGAGTGTCCCAGTAGTCTGCAGTACCGAGGGTGCTGCCCCGGAAATTGGCGGCGATGCCGTCCTTAAAGCTTCAAACCTCCCTAGCTGGATTGGACTCCTGAATCAGGCCTTAGAGGATGAGCCTACCCGTTCCCGCCTTATTGCCGAGGGTAAAAAGCGCCTTACCCAGTTTAGCTGGGACAAGTCTGCGCAAGAGACGGCCGAAGCGCTCATAAGGGATTAAAAAACTCCCCGGCCTAGATTGACTGGGGAGGTTGGATGACGAGGTTGGCTAGGAACAGGAGGAAAACGAAGAGAAAGACGCCTGCGAGTGAGAGGCACATCTTTGCGTTCCACCTGTCTGCCCTTGCTAGATAAGGGATAGAAGCTTCATTTGCACTCTGGTTAAACAGATAGCCAAGTGTGCCGAGCGCCAAGGCGAGGCATGCGAAGCACGCCATGAAGATAAGGAATGGGATCAAAGGTACGGTCACGTCTCACCTCCGGAGATGTGCGGCTACTGTAGCGCATCGGGCGGTTTTGTCAATGAAAAGAGCCCCGGTTAACGGGGCTCTGAAGTCTTAGGATATGGGGCTTTCTGCGTAGGAAGCCTCTTCAATGGGGATGTCTCCCACCGAGCGGGCCACGCCTTTGAATGATTCCCGTACGTAGCGAACATCGTTCTCATGCAGCTGGAACTCATCCGTAGGGAGCCGGCGTCCTAGCATGAAGAGACGATCGGTTTTGCCTGCTTCGTCGAAATCGACATAGCAGTAAAAGGCCACTTCCGGGTATTTGACCATCTCTTGCTCGATTTCCTTCAAGTCATCGGCGAGATAGTAGTATGGGAGGCCTTCTGGAAGCTCCTCGCCATTGCGACAAATTGCCGAGCTGTAGAAGATATGGGCACCAAGCGTGGTGGCTACCATGCTCAGGCCAAAGAAGCGCAGTTTCTTTGCGTCAAGTTCGAAAACCGCAATGATCCCTAGCGCTTCAATGGATGGGAAGCTGGGCAGTACGGCATCACCTTGAATGATAAGCTTGCGAATGGCCTCATATGGCCCTGTCTTGTAGGGGTTGGGATTTGTTGGTGTCAAAGTAGTAGGCCTCCCACTTGGGGTGTGCTAGTTCTACCAGATTGGACGGTGGGTGTCTAGGAGTGCTTGCGCTTCGTGAGGCTCATGAGTGCTACGCAGGAGAAGACTACCACAGCCCGCCAGGCGCGTTTGGCATGCCCCGGCTCGGTAAGTGCACGGAAGAGCCATTCCAAATGTAATGCGCGGAAGAGTTTGGGCGCGCGCTTTTTCGTGGTGTAAAAACCAAAGGTCCCACCAATTCCAACCATGGTGGAGATGGGAAGGTCGCGGGCGGCATCTATCCACAACTCTTGCTTG
>DATHWI010000163.1 GCA_035460805.1 Verrucomicrobiia bacterium
GAGGGCTTGTCTCTGCGGCTTTGAAGTAAGCCATCATAAGGGGTACCTTTTTCAGGCTGGCAGGGAAGAACTTTTCATCCCCATTAATGCTTACTTCCTGCCTGTTCACCAAGTCACGTACATATACTGATACGTGCGTTACATCACCACGCTGTACCGCTTCGTTAATTTCTTCTTCGACAGTCTTCTTTACGGTTTCCATCTGAGAAGAGTGCACTCCCGTTGGGAGTGTGTCACAAGCCAGAAGGGGCTTTGTATATGTATAACCTTCCAAGCGGAGGCAGCTACGTGGCTCGGCTGCTACTGGTCTATCGTTGAAGTTGAGAGCCCAGCCGCAAAGAGCACCCGTAAGAAAAAGAGCACTGGCCACGGTAGCGGCAGAAAAAGTAGTCAGGGTAAGAGGCTTCTTGAGAGTGCTCACGGCAGATAGTAGGAGTGTAAGACTTATTCATCCTACCCAAACTCCCAAAAATCTCTAGGGAGAAAAGTAGGGGAGACATGTCTTTGTGTCTAGGTAAGAATATACTGCCAGGAAGTAGGTACTTGACGAGAATGCTATGTTTGTGTAAATTATACACCAATGGACAACCAACCTATCCAAAAGTACGAACATCCCTACCTCACGGTAGATATCATCATCCTGACAATTCGGGATGACCAGTTTGAAGTTGCCCTTATTAAGCGGGGCATCGAACCATTTAAGGGCAAGTGGGCTATTCCTGGTGGGTTCGTCCGCATGGATGAGTCCCTAGAGGCTGCCGCACTGCGTGAACTTGAAGAAGAGACGGGAGTGGCGGATGTCTACCTTGAGCAGCTTTATACCTTTGGCGATGTTGGCCGTGACCCACGTGACCGTGTGGTGACAGTGGCGTATTTCGCCCTTGTCCCTTCGGACAAGCTCCACTTGGTTGGTGCGAGTGACGCAGATGATGCCCAGTGGTTTTCCGTAGACAAGCTGCCTGAATTGGCGTTTGACCATGCCAAGGTTATGCAGTGTGCCGTGGACCGGGTGCGAAGCAAGCTGGATTACAGTACCATTGCCTTCCGCTTGTTGCCTGATGAGTTCCGCCTTAGTGAGCTTCAGCGCGTGTACGAAATCATTTTAGGTGAGCCACAAGACAAGCGTAATTTCCGGAAGAAAATCCTTTCCCTTAACCTTGTTGAGGAAACCGGGGAGAAGCATGCCGGAGCGTCCCATCGCCCTGCAGCCCTCTATAGGTTCAAAGATCCTAGCCGGCAGTACTTTTAGGATTGACCAAACCTGGAAGGTCTGGTAGCATTTCGACAGCTCAAATTCCCATTATAAGCTTCAGGAGCTGAGAAAAGAGAAATCAAGGAATTGATGTTTCTTTTCTCGTCTACTTTTTGGTGGGCGCGAACTTTTCCAACTTTCTACGCACACTATCGGTTGCCTCAGGAGGGCAGATCAATTGGCAAAACGGAACAAATATTTTCACCAGACTCGGAACCTCCTTGAGGGGATCCGGTCGGCTTTTCCCTTAATGGCTTTCCCATGGGACCGCTATTTTCCAGAGATGGCTGACGCTGACGTTATGGATGGCCGCGTCGCCCTGAATGCTGCCGAGGCTGCGGAAGCAGAGGTAGCTGCGGGTAATGAGGATGTCATCGTAACGAAGTCATACTTCATCCGGAACGCACCATTTGGGGGGACGTACTGTATTCTGGCGGGTTTAACCAAGGCACTTCGTGACCTGATGGACCTGCCGCTGGACGATCCTGAATACTACGAAGCAATGAAGCTGGCGGGCTACGGCAAGCCGCTTCGCCGCTACTTACGAAAGCATGGTCGGCTTCGGGTACAGGTTTATGCTCCCCCTGAAGGCACGGCATTTTTCCCCAAGGAACCAATCGTTACCCTAAGGGGCCCGGTACCAGACCTTCGGCTGCTTGAAGGAATTTTCATTCAAGATCTGAACTTCGACAGCCTTAACGTAACGGACTGGCATAGGGCGGTTATGGCGGCAGCGCCACAGTCGCTCAACGACCAGTCATGGCGCCGTTCCCAAGCCCCGCTTCGTACGTCGCTCAACGCGTTGCTTGCCGGCTGTATTGCCAGTAGTAACGAAGAGTTGCGACGCCACTTCCAGTTTGACCCTATGGGAACCCAGGGGCACGAGTGGCCAATGTCATGCGGACTTGTGTTTGATGGCCACCACAAGTGGATTACTCACAAACCACACCGCGTGTTCAACCTTGTAGATACCGACCAGGTACTCAAGGTGGACTACCCGGCGTTCCTGGACGCGGTTTACCAAAACCGGGAACACATCATGAATCGCCTTCGGGATCAGAAAGATGTGTGGGCCTGGGGCCCGCGGAACGATTCTGGCGACCTGGCATTCTATATCTTGGAAGAATGGAAACTGTTCTTGCAGCATCCTCTTTCCAAGGAAGAGTGGTTCTATGAGCACTTGGTTTTCCCGCTGGCCAACAACCTGGATGAGTACAAGATCCTCGAGATCAAACAACAAATTCGGGATGGCGCGGCGAGAATGGGGCTCGACGGCGAGGAAATTGTAAGGCGCATTCGTTGGGGCATCGGCACCAATAAGGGCGTTTCGCAAAACCAACCCGCGCTGGACGGCGTCATGAAGCTGGGAATGTATGGTGGCTATGCCACGGTAAAACTGGCGCTTGGCACCGATGGGGCGGCGGGACCGAAAACATCGATCCCTGGCTTCCTTAGGTCGGCGCGGTTGTACGATCCAGATACAGGGGATCTTCTCAACCTTCTCATCTATCGTGCCGATGTGCACGAAGTGAGGGAGGACGGGTTGCTCTACCTGATCTCTACGGGTGAAGCACTTACTTCCCTCCGGGCATGTCATCCCGACAATGAGCAGGCCTACATGGATCTGCGCCATTACCGGGCAGTGCCGCAGCAGGCACTGATCTACGATTCTCTCAACGGCGACGGTTTGACCGACGCATGGGACAATCCGACGATCGACTCTGTGTCGGAGCGTATCCGACTCGAAGTGAGTGGCCTGCCATGGTGGACCACCCGCTTTGCAAGCCCAACGCCCATCAAGGTCTCGCTTACCGCGGAACTCTTCGATCTGCGCAAGCGGATGATTGCGCAGGGCGTCTTACGCGAAGACTTGCTTGTGGCGTAGAAAGAACTCTGGAGAAGGGCACCAGCCCTTCTCCTTTCCAACGAACTACCAAACTCCGGTTTGGTGGCTCGTCCGAAAGACGGATTTTGAAAACTCAGGTTTGAAAATGAATAACAAACTCTCAATAATGGGCCTGCCCCGATCAATGTACCTAGTCGAAAGGCTGGCGGCAGCGTTGGGGATTGAAGATTGCATTACCCCTCTCAATGTTGGCACGTATCCCGGAGGGGAGTTGCATGTCCATGTTGAGAGCAATGACCGTTCGTTTATCGACGGCCGGGAGGTAATTCTTGTTGGGTGTCTCGACACTAACGAGGAGCTCTTGGCGTTTTACCTTGCCGCCTTCAACCTTCTGAACAAGGGGGTCAAGGAACTGAGCCTGGTTATTCCGTACTGCATGTACGGGACGCAGGAGCGTGAAGTGCTTCCAAATGAGGCGGTTGCGGCGCAAGCCATAGCCACCCTCCTTTCCAACCTTCCACGCAGCTCGCGCATCCGCATCTACATGCTTGACCTTCACACGTCAGGCCTCCGTCACTACTTCCATAAAGGCTGCACGCCGGAAGAAGTGTATGGCGGTGATGCCTTGCAGGAGGCAATTCTCAGCCGTGGCTTGGCCAACTACGCAGTGGGCTCGGGTGACCTTGGTCGCCCTAAATGGATAAAGGCATACGCCAAAAACCTGGGTGTCCACTTCGTGTTTGTCGACAAGGATCATATTGGCGATGGCACCATAACTTCTGGTTTCCTCGGAGACATAGAAGGTGTGGATGTCGGCCTTTATGACGACCTGACCCACAGCGGGAAAACAGCCATCCAAGCCTTGCAGCTCTACCTAGAAAATAGGGCGACAGGCGGCTTCCTCATCCTTAGTCACTTTGCCGTTAACAACGAAGAGGTGATCGACATGCTTGAGGCTTCTAAGTTTAAGTGGATTTTCATCACCGACTCATGCGCGATGAGCCAGCACCCCAAAGTGCAGGCTTCCAGCAAATTTGTCGTTGTCCCCATCATGCCGTCCTTTGCGGCCCGTATGCGACCCGCCCTAGAGCGGAGAGGTGTTTTGTGAATGTAGAAGAAAGATTGGCCCCCTCTGGGGAGACGGCGTTACAGCTCATTCGCACAGCTGCCGTTGTTATGAACGTTAAGATTGGCGCTTTCGAGTCGAACTTGGCGGGCATTATGCGTTGGGCTAAGGCGTCTGCGGAGCAGAAAGTTTCCCTGGCTGTGTATCCCGAAGGAATCATTCCTGGGTACCCGTCAGAGGATTACATCTACTACCCTGACCACCTAAGCCTTCAACGCCAGGCGCTCCGCAAGTTCGTTGCCTTTACGGCGACGCTTCCGTTCAAAACGGTGTTTGTGGTGGGTATGACCGAAGTGTACCGAGGCATGGCGTATAACGTCCAAGTCTGGGTGTGCAACGGCATTATCCTGGGAATGATTCCTAAAACAGAGTTGGCACGCGATTTTTCCTTTACGGACGGTCGCAATTTCAATCCTGGATACCCTGGTATGTGCGTTGAGCTGGAAGGCTATGAAGACCTGGGGTACCCCGTGTATATGGGAGACCTGGTCTTTAACCTGCCGTTCGGCCGCGCCAGTGGAATTACCTGTGAAGATTATTGGCGTTCAGGTGGTGCTATGGAGCGCCGCGCGATCGCTGGCGATGCCCTGGTAATGGCGGTTAGTAATGCATCTGACTGGCGCCTCGGCACCTATCAGAGTCGCATTGAGCAGCTCAATACCCGCAGTTCGGACTATGCCACTACAGTAGTTGCCGCCTATCAGGTTGGCGCTCATGCTGGCAGGGTCTACGATGGCGGGGCATTGTTCCATCAACTGGGCCGTCACTTCCCTGTGAATGAGCCGCTGGGTGGAAGGTTCCGAGAAGGGCTATTTGTCCAAGACTTTGACTTGACGCGAGTTGAGACGAGGCGCAGGACCAATGTAACCTTCCGAGACCAGTGGACTGAAGCACATCGTTCACAGACACTGGTACGACCGGTGGAAATCGATTGTCGTCAGTGTGGTGCGCCAACGGCAAACCAGCCTGAGTACACGTACCCACTGCCGTGGAAGGGGAAGAACAAGTCATTTTTCTTACCCGACTTTGACACTGTGGTTGACCGCGAGAAGGAGTATTTCGATGAAGTTAAGGAAGGCCTCCTCTTGGCGTTCACCGACTTTGTTGAGAAAAACGGCTTCAAGCGAATTGTTATCTTGGAGTCGGGGGGAAGAGATTCCTTCTTAGTGACTGTGCTGGCCTCGCTCTATGCGGAGCGGCATTTCACCGCAGAGCGATATCCTGACAAGAGAAAGCGTAGGGCAGCCATAAAGGACTTCGCCCATTGCTTCTCCATGCCGACCAAGAACAACTCCGATGAAACCAAGTCCATCGCACGAGACATTTGTGCGCAGGTCGGGTTTTCATTCAAGGAAGTTCCTATTCAGAAGCTATTTAACGAGGCGGTGAAATGCCTTGAAAAAATGGTGAAAGGGAAGGGGCTCAACCGTATGGATCTCCAGAATATCCAACCACGCTTGCGTGCGGCACTTGGTCGTTCGGTATGTGCCACGCTTATGGCGGCACTCATCGGCACAGGTAATGCCACAGAACGGGGGAGGGTTTTCTACACCAAGGGTGGTGATCAACAAGCTGATATCAACATGCTTGGTGGCGTGCCTAAGGATGTGGTTAACGCTTGGCTTGCCTACATGGCACGCCAATGGGGATGGCCTGTATTTGCCGACCTGCTGGAAACTGAGGCGTCAGCCGAACTAGAACCAGGTCAGAAGGACGATGACGAGATGGGCCCCGTGCCCCTTAACGATCTCTTCCTGGCTCTCCTCCTAGGTGAGCGTCTTGCGTTGCGAGACATGCTGCGTGTCATCCGGCAAAACTTCACTGATGAAGAGTTGTTGGCACTTGACCCGCGCGCTACCTGGGAGATGGTGGAGAAGTGGGCAACCCAGTATGTGCGAAGCTGCATTACTGGCCCTCACAAGCACAACCAGGATCCGCCTTCACCGGCGACGAGCCATGTGCACATTGACCCCAAGCGGTACAACCGGTTTCCGGAAACCGCTTCGCCAGAGGGATTCCTCTTCATGGCGTAGGGCCTTACCAGGGCGGCACACACGTGTCGCCCTCTTTCTTAGGTAAATAGTGTTGACAATACACTAACTATCTGGCAAAGTAATTTTAATCAGTTGGAGGCTAACCCCGCCACTGAAAAAGAATTGGACATTGTTATTCAAGGACTTGAAGGAGCACTATGGTTTCTAGACTTTCGCTTCCCAAGTGGTATAGCCGAGATTTAGTCGGCAACCCCTATTATCAACCGAATGCTGCACAGATCCAGGCAGAAGCCGAGGAAACGGCTGCGCTTCACAAGTTGCAGTCAGCCTCCAAGGATCAGTTGCGCATCTTTCGACTCCACGTAGACGAGCAGCCCGACTTTACATGGGCGTTCACCGTGGTTGACCCGAGCTCCGGCAGGGTCACCCGCTACTTGCCCGCCGCATTCAAGGGCAGGCTTAAGCTGCTCCCGTATTGGACGAAGGGCAACAATCGCGTTGTCTGGGTAACTCCCCAAGAGCTTGGCGAAGTCCTCAGGACTACCCCGAGCATTATGGGTGGCCGTCTCAGTGTTCCCGGTGCCTGGTGGGACATTATCCGTCTCACTGAATGGGACTTGGAGAATGCTGCCGCAATCACCATGCACGGCTACACCATGGATTTCCATCCGTGGACGGCACGTTTCGACATGCATTACTGGGTGGCACGGGCTAACAACCCACATGCTGCCGAGGGCGAGCACCCTCAGCTGGGCATGCCTGGCACGGAGGGGACTGGTGGCCTTGTCGTTCTCACCCCTGAGACGGTTTGGCATCCAGAGCATAACCCCGATGGTATCTGGGCGCCAATCTCCACTATCCCCGACGTCATCCACGAGTGCTGGAAGTATGTGAACACCCTTGGTTACACGGTGCTTTGGCCCCGACACTGCCATAAGTTCACGCTCGGCGGCTCACTCGATCCTATCGTAGCGGCGGCGAGCATCTACCATGCGCACCTGCGCGGGTCGCTCGAGGCGGAACCGTTCTGGTTCCCCAAGGGCATTTCCACACGCACTGACATGCTTGGTGTGTTCGAGCCAGAGGTCCAGTTTGCGGATGACCTCAAGGCGCGCACGGTGTTTACCATCCTGAATGTCTTCCGGGGCTTCCTGGAAGAGGGCATCGCCCCATTCGACCTGTTGGTCGTTACGGGCCAGGCGGCCTCACACTGCGTGCTTCGTTCCCTGCAACAGGCGGTCAAATGCCTCATTGCGGCGGGCCTTGAGCACCGTGTGAAGGACATCGTCTACCTGTCCGACACCGCATCCATCATCCCTGGTTTTGAAGAGGAAACTGAAAAAGCCCTCGCTGAACTTGCGGCCCTTGGCATGCGCATCGAGACTACCGAGAGCTTCCAGCTCGCCGCGTAGTCCCCAATCCCTGGGGAGGAGAACTCTGTTCTTCTCCCCACTTGAGACCTGCACCTAACTCGCTTAGGTGAAGATCTCTCGTTTCAACAGACGTTGGACTGGAGAACATTAACAATGAGGAGAATTGCATGCGCATTGGCGTTTTAGGCTGCACAGCCGATCCTATTCAAAACGACCACTTACGAATGGCGGGTTGGACTGCGGAAGCATTTCAACTTGACCAGATGCTGATCATGGTAGCGGCAACGCCTCCTCATAAAATGGGGGTAGGGCGGTCCGCGGAGGACCGGTTCCGCATGGCGGAGTTGGCAGTCGTGGGCTATCCACACCTGGCCGTCTCACGCCTGGAGTTGGATCACCCCGGTGAGCCTTATACCTATCAAACGGTGGACAGGCTTCATGCGGCGTACGGCCCGGACACCCAGGTTTTTTGGGTGATTGGCAGTGATTGGGTGGCAACCATGCACCAAGTTTGGCGGGAGTATGAGTACCTTCTCTCCCGGATAAAGTTGGTAGTTATGGGGCGGCCCGGCTATGGCTTGGCAGCGCCCCAGGTGCCGGCAGGGACAATAGTCCGGACACTTGCCCCGACAGACATCCCCGTCCCACCCAACGATGAGGCGCAGGTGTACCTGGTGCCGCAGCAAGTGGAGCACGACCTTTCATCAACGCTCATTCGCACTCGGCTAGCCCAGGGCGAATCAATAGAAGGGCTTACGCCCGGGCCAGTTGTTTCGTACATCCACGAGCACGGCTTATACAAGGAGGCTTTTTAAATGGCATGTGTTACGGTTGGCGGGAAATTCATACCCGTCCGGTTTGGACCGCACTGCACCTACCCCTACGGGCAGGTCACCAAAGCGATAAAGGACGAGGTTCTCAGTGCGCCGGCATTCCTACGCTGGGTAGGTAACCTTGACCCTCTTCTTTCCCTGGTTTCTCTCAGCATCCAGTCGGTAGATATCTTCTGCCGGGGAACACCGCAGGAGCGAATTGGGTTCATCAAACTGGTTGCCGAAACAAGGGATGAAGAGGGTACTGCCCGGCTCTCCACGGTATTGCTCCGTGGGGCGTCGGTAGCGGCACTCATCATCCTTAGCTGCGAAGGGGAGGATTACCTCCTTCTCACCAAGCAGGCGCGGGAACCAGTAGGTCAGTCTGCCCTCATTGAAATGGTGGCGGGCAGCATGGACAACTCGACCAACTTCTTTGCCAAGCTCCTAGGGGAGCTTAAAGAGGAGACGGGAATGGACTTTGCGCCGGAAGAAGTCATCGACATGATGGCGCTGATCGGTTCTGACCATCCCGGCACGTTCTACCTTTCCCCAGGCACGATGGATGAGGAAATGAAGTTCTTTCTGGTTCGCCGCACGGTAAGCCAGAGGGAGCTGCAAGAGCTCACGACGCGTGTCTGTGGGTTGGCGGAAGAAGGGGAGTGTATCCGCCTAGTCCCTCAGCCCATGCTTGAGGCGCGGATGACTACCCGGGATGGCAAATTGCTCATTGCCATCGAGCGGTACCTCTTTCTCAAGGAAGGGAGATTCATTTAGCAAGATGGGGCCAACCTGGCCCCATCTTTTTTATTTACCTGGGCAGGCAGGGCAAGTTTTCCCTATACTGAAACTGTAGATTTCTAGTACGAACCTCCATGTTGTTTGAGCGAAAAGGCTCACTTCCGCCCGGTCATGAACGTTCTTCCCTTGAGCAGGAGGCGGAGCTTGTATTGGAGACTTTTCAGCCGGCAGCAGCACTGTACCTGGCTGGAACTGGTGAGGGGACGGTCCTATCTAAGGGTATAGAGGGTGATGCGCGGCTCCAAGAACAGGCACACGAGCGCCGTATGTTACACGGCAAGCTCGACAGCCTCTTTGCGGCAATCCCGAATGTTACGCAAGATGTGCACGAAGCCCAAGAGGAAGGAAAAGTAACGGCGGAACAACTAGAGGGTACTTACCAACAGCTGGCCAGTTTCCTCATGGCGGACCCAGAGCATGCCCGGCTTATTTTGTACCTTCCTTTTGAGTTGCTGCCTCATGGTGACTGTGCCGGTGCAGAAGCTGATTTCAAGGCTGCCTACCTAGAGGGATGGAGGAGGTTGATCAAAGAGGGGGACCTGCGTGCAAACTTTGCTGATGGTGACATTGTGGAGACCGAATTCAGTGGCGAGCGGCCTGAGGAAGTACGGAAAGCGGTCCATCTCACACCTTACCTAGTGGAGAAGGGGATAGTCACCTTGGAAGAAGTGACAAGCTGCGTTGAAGGTATGGACGATAGTGTCGCAAAAGGGATGTTGGATGTTTTCCCTGTACTGGCAGACCGGCATCTCCTCCCGAGGGATACGTGGCGGGAATTGTTCCTTTCGGAAAACGCAAACGCTATGCAGGCAGCCGTACATGCGGCACATGGCCTGGAAGGCGAGGGGTTTGACGATACAGAGGCAGGGAAACTTTTCGACTTGTTTCACCATGACTCATACCGAAATGTGACAGCGCGGGAGATGTATACCACCTTCAGGGAACTGTTGCCTTTTGCAGGACAGCTCCTTCAAGGCGATATGCTCGGTTCGCACGACCAGCAGAAGCTGACCGATATGGTAATTGCGGCAACGCGTTTTTGGTCAACTGCGCCAGCAGCTGGAGAAGTGGTAAGTGGGGTGGCTGAGGTGAGCGGGGCATTGAGCAGCAAGGAGGACTTTGAGGGGCAAGCCAATTCCCCTGAGGTGGAAGAATGGTTGCGGCTATGGAATGTAAAGTACCTTTACGAGTTGGGGGAGGATGGTGGGAAGGATGGTTTGGAATCAAGTGAGGTAATGAGCAGCGAACAGGCGTGGCAGCGCCTGGATTCTGCAGGGCGCCTCCATGAGCTGCAAGACAAAGGGAAAGAATCTGAACAGGGGAGCGCGCAAATAATCTTTGCCCGTCTAGACGAAGCCCTTCAGAAAAGTGAGCAGCGGTATGTGGCAGACAGCCAGGGTGCACTGCGCGACAACCCAGGAAGGCTTGCTTGGGAGCGAATCAAACGGTGTGACGGGCTGCACACCAGCAGTGCCAATGCATTATTTGAGCTTGTCCGATCCGGTGTAGAAACCCCCGTTTCCTTATGGCAGTCGGGAGCCCAGCATCCTGTTCCTGCCCTGCGTGCTTTGGATATCTACATACAAGAGGTGGGTAAGTACGACAGGCAACTGGCGGAGAAAGAAGCGAATGAGTGCCTGCAGTCCATCAAAGAATCCAAGCTAGAGGATTCCCTGGGAGTGCGGGATGAGCTGGCAACGGTCATCTCCCATTGGGCAGTCACCGGCTTAGTGCCTCCGGAGGCTTTGGAAGATTTTGAGATAACCATCCCTCATTTGGATGCCCCGCCCTCCCTTGAACCTACGCCTAACATTATGGAAGAACTTAAGGGTCTTGGTTCTTTGACTACTGAACTGAAAGAAAACCCGGCGTTAGCAGGCAAGCTTTACCCGCTGTACTTGGCGTTTGGCTCACGGTTTAAAGGCTACGCAAACAAAGGGGCTGATGTAGACGTTGCCCTTATGGTGAAGCCGGATGTGCGATGGGAAGAGCAGGGGGATTTGCATGGCGCGTTGGATGATGCTTTTGCTGGTAAAGAACATATTGGGAAGATGGTTGAGTTTTGGCTTGAGGAGGACGGTGAGAACTTGAAGATCCGCAACGTCTCTTCCGAGGATAACAGTGTTGCTGACGACCGCTGGGCCCACCTCCTGTTTGGCGGTGTGTGGCATGGCGATGCGGAGCTGGTGAAGGAGACCGCCTCAAAGTTATTAGAAACCTACCTTCACCCCACTTCCGGTAGCGATAGGACCCGCTGGCTACGTGAAATGGAGCGTGAGGTGCTTCAGTACCGCCTCATGCACAAGGGCTACCGAAGGTTCTACCCAGAGCGTGGCACTAAAAAAACTGCCCATGGGGAGCAGTTGGACCAAGAGAGTGCCTTTTGGGATTCAGGCTACCGCAGGGTAGCAACCAAGCTGTTTATAAGCCGGGTCTTTCTGCCAGACCTTAGCAAGTAGGTAATAAAAAAGTGGGGGCCTGTTGGCCCCCACCTGTTAGCGGAGATTGTGCACACGAGCGTCGCCGGACCGGACTTTGTGCCGGTAGGCAAGGATCGTGAGCTGGGTGAGTTCGGGTTGCAAGTACCGATACTCGTCGGGAAGGTTGGTGAGGAAGTCGTAGTCGCTGCCAAACATGACCGAAGCCAGTGAGGCGAGCGCCGCGTTATCCGCCACCTGAGTGAGATAGCCACCCTTTGCAGTTGGGGTGAAAACGTTCAGCGGCGTACAGGCCCGAAGGGCCAGGACGTGATGCGGTTCGAGTCTGTTCCAGTCATTGGTAGGCTGGAAGAAGATTCGCTCCGACATATGCTTTGCATTTTCGATCAACCAAGTGGCAATCTCGGGTGAGGGGGTGCCCCGGCGCACGTCAGCGAAGAAGTCTTCGAAGAAGTGGTCGGAGTCCGTCTCACTCGTCGGGAAACGTGTCACCGTGTCCGGCGCCACCTCCCGCTCGAGCACCCGCACCTGCTAGGTCGCGAGGAGAAGTTCTCCCGCGGTTAGGCATGGTTCGAGGTGTCTGTGCGGTTCGCGACAGTTGGACGCGGAGATTGGGTAGGGAGCCGGTTCTGAGCGCTTCGTTGTAGGCGTTGATAGCCTTGGGGAAGTCGCCCTTAAGCTCCAACCGGTTCATTTCCGGCTTGACCTTGTCGCGGAGCCGGCCGAGTTGCGTCTCGTCGCCGGGGTTGAGTTCGTTCGTCTGCGTGACGGCAAAGAAAACAACCTGCCGGACATCGATCGGAACCCTGTTCCAGTTGATGCGGCCGGTGCCCATGCCGTTCGGCTGCAGCGCCTTGTCAGAGGCAACCGGGTCGGAGTCGTAGACGCTCTGGGCGTCAACGCCAACACGGATGACTTGGTAGGGAGCTCCTGCTGTGTCGTAGTAGACGCCGTCCTCTACCTTGGGGAAGCCCTCTTCCAGGCTCTTGATGTACTCGTTCGTGAGGTCCACGTTGACCGAGCCATTGGCGTTGATCACGATGATCGGGGTGGCGAGCCTGCGCTCGACCTGGCCCATGACCAGATAGGGCATATTGCGGATCTTCGGGTTGTACCCGGCGACGATGGAAGGAATCGGCAGCATCGTGCTGAGATCCATATCCATCCCCATACCGCTGCCTGCATTGGCCATCATGAACATCATGAGGGTGTTGGAGTCCATGCCAAGGGTGCTGGCATATTCGCCGATTTGGGTCTCGGTCGGCTTGTCGTGCTCGCCGATGACCGTGTCGGTTACGGCGGCAGTCGTTGCTGCGGGTGCCGGCTTGAACGAGTCGGCAACCTTGCGTGCGGTAACGAGGCCGCATCCAGTCATAGTTTTGATGTCATCGCCACTGATGAGAGCGATGTCGCCTTCGTTGGTTGCGCCTTCGGCAATGAGCTTTTCGATTTGCTCGTCCGAAAGTCCAAGGGACTTAAGTCTCTTCTTCAGATCGTCATTCATATCGGTTCTTCCTCCAGAATCCTTGCCGGGGTTAACCAGTCGGGTGTGTGACTGATGGCTTTCTAATGAGTACGTTTCTCATCACAAAGCCACCAGTCAGGGGAGGAAGCAGGTTTTCAAGATACAAAACGGAATACTGTGTTATAGCATACCTTGGGATATTTTTCAAGTACCCAAGCCGTTTTCCCTTTCGTCCTTTTCCGCGTGGAAGGACTCATCAGTACGGAATATATCCGTAGAGGGGACGGGAGGTTTTAGCCTCCCGTCATAATGGAGAGTGAGTGTGTTACAGCCCGCGGAGGACCACCTTGTTTTGCTCAGTGGGTCCGTAGGAAGCTACCGCTATGGGTACCGGCAGCCGTACCGACAGGGCTTCAAGGTACTTTGTGGGTCCCTCGATGCTGGTGAGTACGGGTTTGCACTGCGAAAGGAGGTTGCTCAGTCCCGCCTGATGGTTCAGTTGGGTGTCATCGCGAGTACCTGGTGTGGGACCGATGTCCGTAATCAGACTTCCTTTCCGGGCAAAGTACCGGTCGATCTCCTGGTTGGGAGCCGGACAGGTATAGCCGTCGCAGATGCCCAGGTTGGGTATCCCGGATATTCTGTCGAGGCAGGAGACCACCAGCCCGTCGAAGGTTTTTGGCCCTCCACAGGCTTCGATCGCATACCGTACGGCCAGGGCATCAAAGTGCCCTACGCGGAAGTGGCCTTGCCATTCGTGGTCAGTGTTGAAGCTGTCCGGAATGCACTTGGTGACTTCTGCGTTCTCCGTAACGAACGGCCCTGCCCCGTGGCGGTGGTGGTACGCGCGGGTCAAACCCAGTCGGACCACCTCTCCATCGTAGTTGTGGCTCTTGATGAGGGCCAGGACATCGCGGGAAGTTGTCTCCACCTTGGTGGTGTGCGGATGGAAGCCGGCCCAGCGGTCGAGTAGGACCCCTTGTGAGGGTTCGCACACGATGACGCCAGGTTGCCGAAGTAACTCGGCGCCATAGCTATCGTCCACTATTTTCACCACGCTTGCCATGTAGTCAAACTCATCGGCTGCCCATCCCACGATGTTGGGGTTGCGCAAGTTTTGAATGTCGCGCGCAGCCCGTTCGCAGTCTGGTCCAAGCAGGTCGATGATTTCTGCCAGCTCCGCCAGCTTTCGCTCGCGTATGGCAGCCAGCTTGTCTCTCAGCCACGGCTTTCCAAGGTCTTTCACTCGGATTGTCGTGTCTTGAAACTGCTCGCTGTCCAGGACGGTCTCACCGACCCCAATTCCTACGGTGCCATGCCTTCCTTCCCCTCGAGCAAGCTCGCGGAGCCGGTTGGCAATCGCCTGGAAGGGGCTGATTACGAGCGCCTCTTCATTGATTGTCATGAGGTCGAAGGCGTTTGTGACGCCCAGTTCCCCCTGTAATGCGCGGCCTTCATGGAGAAGGGCGTATGGGTCAATGACCATGTGCTGCGAAAGGTACGTTGCCGCACCCAGCAGTGTGCCGCTGCCGAACTGGGAGAACGTGTGTTCTCTACCGTCGGCCATGACTACATGGTGGAAGGCTTGGCAGCCCCCGTTGCGAATCACATGGCGGGCCCTAAACCGGTGGCAAAGCCACGCGGTGGTAGTTCCCTTGGTGCTATCGCCAAAAACGAAATCGGTGAGAACAAAAATCTTTTTCATGACTAGGGTGGGGGACCCGCCCGTGCGGGTCCCAGCGAAGCATGGATCAGAGCTTCCAGTCGATTCCACCGGCGACCGGGGAAGTGCCTACGTGAGCAGGCTCTTCCTCGATGATGCCGTGCGGTTCGTTGATTGGCCATAGATCTGTCCGGCTGGCAAAGATGCTTCCCTTGGTGGGGAGCTTGCCGTGGTTAGGCAAGATCGCCTGCGCGCGGAGCGGGATGTGGGCAACGGCCTGAACGATTTGTCGAGCCTTTGCTTTCGATACCCGAGCCGTATCCGTAAGGAAGTCCAGTGCGCTTTGCAGGTCAAGCTTGCCTTCGGTCAGACCGATGATGGCTGCTTGTACCTCTGCAAGGTCGTCCGTCGAAGGAAGGAGAACCACGCGGTCAGAACCGAGCATCCTCCGCCACCACTCGGTGGTGTGGAGGTGGTCTCCTACTTGAAGGTAGAAGCCGTGCCAGCCTTGGAGAAGCTTTTGGGCTAACTCCTCGGTGCTCGGCACTCCCTGAGAGGAGAGGCCGAACGCCTTTTGCATGGCATGCTCACCAAGCCTTCCCCGGCCGATCTCGTCGCCTACGATGAAGTGGTAGCCCTTAAGGCCATACCCACTGATCGAAGTGACGGTTCGTTCGGCTGTGTAGAAGATGTCCAAGTCGTAGTCCTCTGGTGCATCGCCGCCGCCGCCCTCAGGACTGAGGAGGCGCATCTGGCGATCCACTTCGTTATCGGGCTCGAACTCGGAATGCTGGTAGGGGATCTTGTCCTCCACGTCCTGGATAACCGCGGTGGCGATCTGGACGTGATAGCTCTCGAGCAGGGCTCCTTCGCCTTGGACCAGATAGTGCTGTGCCTTGGGAAGTACCTTGAATGCCCGGGCGACGTTGTCTCCCATCGAGCCGGTGGTATCCAGCCCCGTTTTCACGGGAATGGCCACGCCTTCCAAGAGGAGGAAGGTTCCGTCCCCTTGAGGGCTCATGAGGCTCAACGATTCACGTTTGACGCCATGGGTCTTGGGATCGACGAGGGGGTCAAGCCTGCCGTGGGTACGGACATGCTGCTCCCCAAGTTCAGTGACTGACTTGCCGGATTTGGCAATCTCACGAGTTGTTGTTTCGTAAGTTGTGGATGACCATCCGCCTTTATCTCGCATTTATCTTCTCCTGTGGGTCGGGTTCGAGGCTGTACGCCATGAAGGGGTGGAATTCGCGCGGCCAGAGTGTGTAGATCAGTTCGTAGAACCGAGTGTACGCACTTATGGCGCTTGAAAACTTCCCTTGTGCTAAATCTCGAATAAGCTTTTGGAAACGTTCGTCGGTGAGTTGGTCGTCCTTGGGGAGTTCTCCTGTTTTCAGGTCTCCTCCCAAGATTGACGTGGCTAACCGGCCTAGTGACCGTAAGTCTTCGCTTTCTTCCGGGGCATTCGTCTCGGTTGGGGAAGCCAGTTTTGACCTCGTCCAATCGAAGATTACAACCCCGTGCTGTTCGCGCTCAATCAAGATGTTGCTTGCAGTGATGTTGCGGTTTGAAATACCTTGGCCGTGGGCAAAGGCGAGGACCTTGAGGGTCTTGCCAATAATCCAGGCGCCGGTTCTCGGGTCTGCTCGGATCCCTTCTTGCCGTAAGGCGGTGAGGGGCGAGAGTTGGCTGAGAGTTTCAATGACAGGGGGAAAACCGAGGATGTTGATCCGTCGTTCGTCCTGTTCGGGGCAGATGAAGCTGTCCACAACTTGGGGGAAGAAGTAGTGGTAGTTAAGACGCACTCCTCCTCCACGGCTGGCGTGGCGTTCGGCTTCCTCTGCCTTTTCACGCATCATCTTCAGGATCATCGCCTCCCTGTCGAGGGAGTCGTTGTCCTTTGTTGTTGCGGCGATCTTCAAGACTCCAATTTGTTCGCTGTCGCCGGGGAGCAGACAGCCATGGAGATTGTAGTGTTCGGCATTCCCGAGTGGTTGCAGGACTTGATAAGCAGCCCCTTTCGGGGTGCTGATGTAGCCGGCAACCCTTTGCTTTTCAGCTATGGGTAATGCACGGGCGGCTCCCAGGACAAGTCCAGTGAGCCAAACAGCAGGAGATTCTGATGGCATGTATGCTCCTCATGTGCAGTCGGGGTCAGCGCGGTTTTGTGTTTGTAACACGCTCACTTGTCAAATATCGAAAATCCTACCCAGAATTTCTGAGCAAGCTTATGCGCTAATAGGCACACGGGCTTATCCAGAACAAAAACATGTGTAACCCTATACGAAAATCAGGGATTTGTCAACCAGTATTACATAAAAAACAGGCCAGGAGAGCGGTATTTCTCAACTGGCCTGTTTTTGGCTTCTTGTCCAAGCCTATTCCACTTTCAGTATGCCCATATATACCAGGCCGCCTGTCTTCTCATCAAAATCGCCATAATACACCCGGATTGTGCCATCTTCCTGGAAATAGCCATCAATATCCGCACCATGAATGCCTACGTACCCAATCTTCTTCCAGGTTAGGCCATCAGTAGAGGTGGCGGCATATAGCTCCGAATGGGAGTTATAAAGCATGATGTAGCCGCCCTTGGGGTTAGCCAGTACAAAGGGGTGTAAGACTTGCTTCCACGGGGACTTGTTCACGTTCTCGGTTGCGTCAGCTTCCATGGTAAGGGCTTCATCCCGTGTCCAGGTAAGGCCGTCTGCGGAACTGGCACCCCAGATTGCCCCGTCACGCTGGTTGCCGGCCGCAACGGTATTTTCATTGAAATACATCCGCCAGGTTTTGTCCGGAAGCTGGAAGACAGTAGGGCCTTCTACGTAGTGGCCAGAGGTGCGAGGGGAGAGTACCTTTCCTGCATCCTTGGTAAAGGCAGTGCCATCGGTACTGAAGGAGCTGTACATATCGGCCTGAGGATCGGTGGCCTTGATTGGCTGCACACCAGGGTAGTAGAAGCGGATGCCGGTAGGGAGCACTATGGCGCGGCCAGTGGCGACACCGGAAATAATAATGTCCTTTTCCTTTGTCCAAGTTATGCCGTCACGAGAGGTATAGGTAAGGTAGCCGCCCGGGCCGCCGCTTTGGCGGTTCACATACATGCGGTAGCCACTTGCAATTGGTACGACGGTTGGGTCGGCATATCCACCAGAAAGGATAAGCTTGCCTTTCTCGGTAGCAGTAATCTTGATAGCGGCAGGCGTTGCAGTGGGGGTGGCAGTGGCCTGGGCTGGCGTGGTGTTGCTCGTGGTTTGGGTATCTGGCCGGGTATATGCCCAAACACTTGCTAGTACCAACAGGAGGAGGACCACTCCTAAGGCAATAATGAGAGGGAGCCGGCTCTTTGGGGTGGAAACAGGGGGAGTAACGGGTGCTTGGCTCTCTGGCGCAGTGGTTTCTGGCTGGTTTTCCACAAGGGTACTGCTACGGTTTAGTCCCTTAAGTATATGTGAGGGTACGAAAAAACCCTACTCGTTAAGAAGGCAGGGTCAGATTGCCTGAAGCCGCTTCAGGGCTTCTGCGTAGCTGGTGCACCAAAGGTATGCCCAACCGCTAAGGATTCGGGAAACCCGCTCCAAATCCAGGGTTTCACCGCGTTCTCGCAAATAGCGTATTTCAATGGCTTTGCAGGCCATTTCTTCTTCAAAGCGGAATCGCCTACTTAGTAGGTAGAGCGCGTAATACTTGAATACACCGAACGTATGGGCCCGCTTGAGGTGCTCAAGTTCATGCAGGGCAACCGCAACAGATTTAGGCGAAGGGCTTTTACTGGTGAGGTCCTTATAGATTCTTTTGGAAACGTAAAAATGGGGATACAAGGCAACGCAGGTATTCCCCATGAGCCAGGGGATGCAGTACATCCACCATGGTTTTTGCCGAATATTCCGCACTTCTTCACCATTGAGCAGCATGTGCTGACCTTAGCAGAAATAGGTGAGGATTAAAAAACCGCCCACTGCCAGTTGGCAGGGGCGGAGTCATTTAGCGGCGGCGGAATTCTTCCCAGTTCTTCCCAAACATCTTAAGGAGTTTGTCATGAAGGACTGGGTTGACCATGCCGTCTAGGGAGCGCTCGTGAATCAGGGCGTCCCGGACTTCGGTCGCGGAAACCTTCACACTGCTGCCATCAAAGCGGTTGATGATCTTGCAGTTCCGTCCGGCTTGGCGAAAGAAGAGGATATCTTCGTCGCAACCGCCGTAGAACAGGGATTGCTGCGGAGTAGCCTTATCCAGCTTGAGGATGTCGTCCAGGGCGGTGAGCCACTCTTCGTCTGTGGGAAAGTCGGGCAAGCCAACTACCCGGATATTGGGGTAAAGCGTCAGGAGAAGCTCGCGCCTCTCCAGGTAGCTGAAAAAGTGGCGGAATGACCGCTCCTGGTTGCAAGAGCCAATGACGACGAGGATATCCTTGTCATCTGCTTCTTGGCGCATTGTTTCAATCACCCTCTCGTGTCCAAGGTGGATGGGAGAGAGCCGTCCTACGTAGACGAGTGTTTTCTTCGGGTTTTCAGGGTTTTCTTCTGCCATGTCACACCTTTCGTGTCAGCTTCGTTTGAAGCAGGCTATATATAGCAAAATAAGGGTAATTAGTCAATCTAGAAGCTACCTATTTAGAAGGCCAGCCATTTGTTCCGGGTTCATTTCTACGTGCATTACCGCGGGTTCGGTGAAGACGGTGGTGCGGTATTCTTCGATAGGAATAGGGTGGCCAACTATTGGGTCGTAAGCTGTGTCATCTTCACAACAAATGACATGGGTAGTCCAGCTAGTCTCGCCGTTATACACGACAGGGATAAGTAGCTTGTGGCTATGCCCATCCGGGAGTGTCTCACCGTGGATAGCCATGGTATAGGGGTGCTTACCTTCTTTAAGGAGGTGTTTCGCTACATCCATGGCAATGGCAAAGCACGACGCGGAGTACCTCCCGTCCGGGCTTCGGTAAGCGTCCTTAAGATGACTGTGCATCCTTTGCAAGTACTCTTCCACTTCACGTTTTGGCTGTTCAAACAGTACTTCTTCAAACATTACAAAGTTTGTCTCATAAGGGGCTAGGTGTCACAAGTATAGGGGATGCGCAGCAGGCAGACAAAACACATTTCGGCGGGTAACGCCCTTGCTTTGTGAATTGGCTTCTAGAGCAATAATCTTATTGACTCAGGACGTGTTTTGCGCTAAAGTCTGCCCACATGCCTAAGGAGGTTATGAATGAAGGTTTGCGAAAACTGCCGTACACAAGCTGAAGACACCGCCAGTTTCTGTTCTCGGTGTGGACAGCAATTGCCACATGAGCCGGAACTGCCCTTTGTGGGAGTCCGCGATGACACGGGTATCTACAGGATTACCTATGCACCCGTGGAAGAAGAGTTCCAAGGGAAAGATGCTGCAGAAGATGCCGCCAGGCATTCCGCCTGGAATAATGACACCTCGTTCGAGGAATACACAGTCGAACTCGTTCGCTCAACGGTCACCGTGGAGACCCACCCGTTCGTCTGCGGCACCTGCTCGGATTACGTTTCGCCTACTGACAAGGGCAAGTGTAACCAGTGTGGAGAGATTAACTGGGTGAAGCGCGAAGGCGCAAAGTAATCGTAAGCCAGCACTGCCTCTAGGCGGCGCTGGCTTTTTTTATTGAGTCACACCGGGTTTATTGCTATGGTGCGACAGTATATTGAAGGAGGAACAGTACATTATTATGCCAGCAGACATTTACCTGGTTCGGCACGGGCAGAACGAAGACAACATCGAGGGGATCCTCAATGGGCACCGTGACCGTCCCTTGACCGAACTGGGCAGGGAGCAGGCGCGTACCGTTGCGAAAAAGCTCAAGGACAACGGCATCCAAGTCATTTATTCGTCACCTCTGAAGCGTGCCCACGAAACGGCGCAAATCATAGGGAGTCTCCTTGGCTTGCCAGTGACGGTCCTGCCAGACCTTATCGAACGGGATTTTGGCTGCATGACAGGACGCCCCGTTGCCTGCATTGAGGACCTTCCGGCACACGCCATCCTCCCTACGGACGGCGTGACGTACTTCCTAGAGGCGGAAGGTTCAGAAGACTTTCCCACCCTCTTGGAGCGCGGGAAGCGGGTCCTTGCTTGGGTCCAAGCAAAGCATCCCGAGGAGCATGTCCTCTTGGTTGCGCACGGTGACATTGGCAAGATGATCCGCGCCGCCTTCCACGGTTGGGAATGGCTTGATGGGTTGAAAACGCCCTATTTAGACAACACGGGGGTGTTAGAGCTGAAGCCCGGAGCGGACGTTCTGGAGTAGGGAATTACTTGCGGCCTGCACTTGTATGCAGGCCGTTTTCTTTTACAGAAGCCTATAAGTCATTGACAGAGCGCCTCTTATCGGATACATTCCGGTGAGATTTTACTCGGATCCGGAGGAATGAAAAGTGGATGAATGGGCAGATAAGATTAGAAAAATAACAATCGAAAAGTGGCTCAAGGCCAACCCGGGTAAAACCGAGAAGGACTACGAGGAGTACCTGCGAGAGGACGAAAAGCGGACCCGCGAGAGGAAAAGGAGGGAGGAGCTACAGCAGGAGGCTGAAGTAAAGCTTGGATGCCTCGGG
>DATHWI010000164.1 GCA_035460805.1 Verrucomicrobiia bacterium
AGTGTGATGGTGGAAACAGACTATCCTAAACCAGTAGACCCATTGACAAACTACCGATCTTTCAATAAGGTGCAGTGGCTACGGAGGTAAACAAATGATTTGGGTCGTTGCAGCAGCTGCCACTGGTTGGCTTATCGGTAAAGGTGTGATCAAACTTCCCGGCGGGAAGTAGGGTCGTCACAACAAAACGCGTGGACTCTAAACTCCGGGACATGTCCCGGAGTTTTTCTATGCCCAAAACCCCACGATAAAGAAAGCACCACCCGTATAAGGGGTGGTGAAGAAGTCTGAACCGGGTTATGCCTGGGCGCCGTGCGAAGCGCGCAGGACATCAAGGGGTGAAGCTTGTAAGCTAGGGGCGGGTGTGCGAACCGCAACCTCGTAGCCAGTGGCAACATTGCCACCAGGGTCGCGGACAACACGGATGTCTTGGATCCGGTCGTCACTAATGCCGAGAACTGCAGCACAAAGCCGTGCTAAGGACGTAAAATCTGTTTTTTCAGTCATTGAAAACTCCAGGGTTAATCTTTTATACCAGAGCTGCCTAGTAATAGAAAGTGTCGCAAACCTGATACGCTTCATTCCGGCTTCTAAAAAGAAAGATCACGCAGGTCGGTCCTGAGCTGTACTTTCAGATGGACCCCCTACGTGGTACACTCAACCCGAACATCCGCTCGGTATGAGAAGACTTTTTCGCTCACTTCTAGCTTTCTTCGCAATTCCCGTCCTTATCTTCCTTGTCATTTGGGGAAGCGAGCGTTTCGTGTCGTTCCAGACACAGCCGCATTTATACACAGAAATGACCGCTATCCCCCAGGAGGAGGTAGCGGTTGTTTTTGGTGCGGGACTCAAACGCCCAGGAGAGGTGGGAGGTGTGCTTCAGGGGCGGTTAGACACAGCATACGACCTGTATAGTTCGGGCAAGGTAAAGAAAATAGTGCTTTCGGGTGACAACATCTCCGAAGACTACGACGAGGTGACACCAATGGTCACTTACCTGAAAAAGCGCGAGGTACCCGCAAGTGTACTGATTGAAGATAGAAAAGGCATTAGCACCTACGACACCTGCTACCGCCTAAAAAATACTTCCAACATAACACAGGCAATTCTGGTGACAAACGAGTTCCATCTTCCACGTGCCGTTTTTACGTGTAGGAAGCTGGGTATCGATGCAAAAGGGATGGCAACACCAAATTACCCAGGCTTTGAATACAGTCAGAGCCAGCGGGAGCCGCTTGCTACCGTCAAGATGCTTATCGACCTGTATATTGCCCCACCACAGCCCCTGCAATAGGGTTTAGGCGGCGGTAACGCGGAATACTTCCGCCTCAGTTGTAATGCCCGCCCTTACCTTACTTAGACCGTCTTCAAGCATGGGGATCATGCCGCTGCGCGTGGCAATCTCTCGCACAGTTGCAGGGTCGGTCCCCTGTTGTACGGCACGTTCCAATTCCGGTGTCGGGACTAGGGCTTCGGCAATAACGACACGGCCCTTATAAACGGGGTCTTCTGGAGTTCCACCCGGTTGCACCACGCGCACGAGCCGCTGCGCAATAATAAGGTTGATGCTCCCCGATAGGAGGAACGGTGCCACGCCAAGTTCAAGAAAGCGGGTGTGCGCGGTAACGGCATCATTGGTGTGCATGGTAGTAAGTACCAGGTGCCCCGTAAGCGAGGCATTCAAGGCAATGGTGGCGGTCTCTGGGTCGCGGATTTCACCCACCATAACTACATCTGGGTCCTGACGAAGGGCGCCCCGCAAACCTTCCGCAAAGGTAAACCCACCCTCCGGGTTTACCTGGCTTTGCTGTATTCCCTCGATGCGGTACTCGATAGGGTCTTCCAGGGTAATGATCTTTTTCTCTGGCGTGTTGAGCTTCTGCAAGAGGGCGTAAAGGGTGGTGGACTTACCCGAACCCGTTGGGCCCGTAATGACGATGAGTCCGTATGGCCGCTTTATCGCCTTTGCTACCATCTCCAGGTTGTGTTCACTGAAACCAAGGTCTTCCAGGCTGACGGCCTTCGTATCACGGCGCAGGAGACGCATAACCACCCCTTCCCCATATCCAGTTGGGACCATGGAGACACGAACATCTACCGGCATCCCTTTGTCTAAGAGCGAGAAGCGCCCGTCTTGGGTGAGGCCATGCTCGTCCAGTTTCAAGCTAGCGAGCATTTTAAGGCGCGAAATAAGCGACTTGTGCTGCTCCATGGGAATGCGCACTGCTTCCTTAAGTACGCCATCAATACGGAAGCGGACGACAATATGGTTTTCACCAGGTTCAATGTGCACATCGGAAGCACCTTGGTTGTAGGCGCCTGCCATGATGGCATCGATCTCTTCCGACACATTAGCTCCGCCTGTTTGGATCTGATTGCTCAGGTCATCCAGGTTATGGATATGTTGGACAAAGTCTTTCTCAGCTGCAACCTTGGCTTGCTCTTCGGCTTGGACACTCTGCTCGGCTTGTTCCGCCAAAAGTTTGGCGTAGCACTCAAGGAGGTAGCGGAAGCTGGTGTGGGACACCACGGTGAGCTCCGGCTCCAGTCCCAGTTGGTCCCCTAGCTGCGCACAAGCCGCAATAACGGCCTCATCCGAGGGATTGGTTACTGCGAACCGGATCCTGTCCGCAGAGCGCACGTAGGGCGCGTAGAGACGGTGTGCAGCTTCCTCAAGTGGCACCAAAGAGAGGACGTCAACATTGAAAGGATAGTCATCTAGGACGGTGTAGCTGACACCGGCAAAGCCGGCCAGTTGCTCTGCCCCTGTCTCCTCGGTTTTGCGGTTGATATGCCGCAGTGTCGCATCAATCGTGGATGACATGTCTTACCAGCGTAAGTGAATAGTGTTTGAGAAGCTGTCCCCCGCAAAGTAACCAGCCCGGTAGCCTTCTTTAGGATGGGCTACGTACTTGTTCTGGGTTTTGTCGAAAAGGATGGTGGCACGGTCTTCCAGCTCACCGTAGCCGAGGCCGGCAGGGTTGTCCCAAGGTGCCGGACGGGAAATGAGCCCATCAAGCGCGGCGGTGTCTTCTACCCGACCAGTATACACCTGGGCAATCCAGAGGGAGTTTGGATCGTTATCCAAAACTGGGGCCCAGCGCTCTGGCATGAGAAGCAAGTCTTGCAGGAAGTTGTTCACCTTGAACCTGGCACCCGCCTTCAGGCCTTCGCGGTAAGCGGTTGGCGACTTGGCATCAAACGTACCGTTTGGAGGATCTGCGGATTTGTACTCGGCGGGACCTGTACGGGCAACGCCATATTGGCCAGTGATTGGGTAGTACCCGTCCACGGTGGCCCTGATAGTTACCTCAACCTTATAGACCCCAAAGAGGTTGATGGCGAGGAAGAGGCCAAGGGTAATGGGGTCAACGGGAACACCCATCGCCAACTGTATGAGCATGGTAAGTCCCATGGCGCCCGTGCCAGGTACTAGCCCTAGCGACTGCTCTGCTTCTGCAATTTGGGAGGCAAAGACAATGGTGATGATGGTAGTGACAAGCGCTACCTGGGCAGCCCTAAGGTTAACTCGTGCGTCTTGGGCGGAATTTACAAACTTACCCGGGGCGGGGTCCCCTACCATCATCTTGTTGAGGACGGTAATGTTATTCGCGGCATCCTTGGCAACCGCTACCGGGGTCTGCGCAAGGGCTAGGAAGTTTGAGGCTTTGGCTACATCGGCTGCTGCCTGATAGATCTGGAATGCAGAACCCGCCGGAAGGCCAATGCCGGTATCGGCCCAAGAAAGGATCTTGTTAATCCCCCAACCCTTAAGGACGGTACCTACTGATTGGAACTCTTTGCCACCTACGTTGAAGGTGCTGGAGCTGTCAAACTTATTGCCAGCAAATCCCGTGGTCCCCCAAGCAAAGATTCCCTGGGCAACCCCGGCAGGCAGTTGTACGCCAAAGAGTTTCTCTGATTCTTTGCCAAACCAGTCATCAAGCGCATTCACAGCTGCCAGGTCTACAGAGCCGCGGTACCCGTTTTGGACATAGGTAAGGAGGCTCCCCACCATCTCGTTGCTTAGTGCGCCACCAAAGACCGATTCACCAAGGTTGAGTTTGTTCACTAGGTAGAGACCCATGAAGCGGTACTTCTCTTTCTGGGAACCTTGGAGGAGTGCATACGAGAACCCGCGTGGGATGTTGGGATCGGTCTTGAACGCCAAGATGTCATAGAAGTTGTACTGCAGGGCACTGGCGGCACGCCGCTTCATAGCGGCTGGCCCAGCAATGCGTGCAGTGGCCCCAACCTGCTGGATAGTATCGATACGTGCTTCGGTGGAGAATTCGGGGTCAGTTTCTACGAGGAATTTCCCAACCACGTCTGCGTCACTCAGGTCGCAGACCGATTCGGCACCATCAGCGCTGCAACTGTAGAAGTTACGGGCAAAGTCAGCCTGCGCGTTTATGGCGTATTGGCTGTAGTCGTCCTCCGTTAGGGTGAACTGACCAAACGCATTGCGGATATCTGCATAGTTAATCTTGAAGGCTTCGGCGTTCGGTTCGTCGCCAAGTTGGCTGTTAAGCTGTTGGGCAATCTGTTGGGCGCCCAAGAAATAGGCAGCATCCATACCACCAATCCCTACCACCAAGAGGTCAACCAACCCGATGGAGCCTGCCCGGCCGCCATCATAGTCGGTAAACCGCTTTTCCAGCATGGTGTTGAGCTGCTGGCTCAGTACGATCAAGGAGCGGTTCGTTTCAAAGCGGAACGAGCAGCTCTTAGTGGTGGAGCTTACTAATTCGCGCTCAATTTCCCCTTTGATGCTAAGTGGGTCAACGGGGCAGAATCCAGCCATGAGGGAGCTGTGGAAGGTACGGAGGAGAGCCTTGTTTTCATCAGTATCTGGGCCACCTAGATCGGCTAGCTTGAAGAGTTCGTTGCCAAGTAGGCGTACCCCCTGGTCAATTGCAATTTCCTTGGCCCTCCATGGCTCAATAGCAATGGCGCGCATCGTGCCAGGTTGTACCTTGAGGTCTTTTTCCAGTTCCATTGCCCAACCGCGCGCCAAGAAGTTGTCGTACAGGAAAGCACGCTTAACCTGGCTGTCTACATCCTTGCCGCTGAAGATATTTCCAAGGGCTACGTTCTGAATGCCACAGGCGGCGTTCTTGTTGATAAGGAAGTCCCCTAGGCCAACGCCGGATGGGCACTTGTCACTCTTACTCAGTACTTGGAACATGTCTACCAGTTCAGCAAATGGGGTGCCCTCCAGCGCCTTGCGGAGTGGGCCATCTGCCAAAGTGCGTAAGAGTTCGGTTTGTGCGCCGCCCTCTGCAATTTTCTGACCCGTACCGGTACCGGTCAGGAAGTTCTTAAAGGTGCCGGAGGTGGCGCCGAACTGGCCATCTAACCCATTGACCCGGGTCTTAAACGCACTGATCTGGTTCTTGAAGGTTTCTACATCACCAGGTGCAGCAGCGGGATGCTGTTTGATGGCATCGTTCACCTTTTCCTTGGTGAGCGGATCCATTGTCATGGCCCCAAAGATCACCTTGACCGAGGAAACCGTGCTCTCGTACTTGTACTTCTCAGTGTTGAAAAGTTCATTGGCAATTGCGTCCTCACTCCCCGTCTTCCAGACGTCTGAACTCGCCTTGGAGATTTCATCCAATATTGCGTTGCGGATGTCGTTCTGACCCACCTCAACAATTTCTATGAGGCGGTTTACGTCATCTGCCTTAGTCACGGTAAGCCCTGGGATGAGGGAGCGGAGTGAAGCCTTTAAGTCGTCCAGTTCCCGAAGGGGTGGTGTATCATACCAACCAAAGCCCTGGAGCATATCGCGGGAGGTGTTCCTGCCGCGGACGTCGCTAAAGCTGCCGTAGAAAGAATTTTCCTTAAGCCCAAGGCTTTCGCTGATGCGGGCAATGCCAAAGTTGGTGGCAAAGTTGAATGCCCCAAGCTCTCCTTTTGAGTTCCGAAGCAAGTCAAACCCGGATGGGAAGTTAAGGGTGATGCCAAGCTCTTTCAAGCCCATGTTGGCCATGGCCTGGAGACGGATATCGGCGGCCTCGTTCCTGGTGCAATCCCGCATCTTACCGTTGTCACCTGGGCACTGCGGCTCGATGATCTGGCTGGCAGTACCGGCTTCCCAGTTAAAGTAGCCGTCCATCATGCTGCCCCCTACGCGACGGAGGACGTTCTCGGTATTTCCCGTTAAGAGCTCATGGATGTCCCTTCCCTTAAAACCAAGGCGGCGGAAGGTAGAGGAAAGCCCTGGGATGCCAGCAAGGAGGCGGTCGATAGCGGCACTCTCCAATACCTTTTCACCATATGAGCGGGCTTGGGCATCACTAAGCTTAATGGAGGTGTTATCGGCGTATGCGCGGCCAATGGAAAGGGTGAGGCCTTCGTAGGAGAAGTCCTTGAGTTCATACCACTTATAAGCGGAGCCAAGGGGCAGGCTGAGTGCGTCATCAACGCGGCAGGCGGCCACACGGCTAACGAAGCCATTTACCAAATTTCCCTTGTTAGAAAGGAATTGGCGGAAGTTGGTTGGGCTCCAGCAGCCGGTATTTTGTACGCCCTGGACCTTGCCGGAATCGGCACTTTGATCGAGGGAAAGGGGGTGTCCGGCAGCAATCTCGCGGGCAATGAACTGTGCCCTGCCAACCAAGTCCTTAACCTCGCCACTCTGGCTGCTCAGGAGTTGGGCCAGAGGCTCGTATTGCTTTGATTTGTCCTTGGCTTGGGCAATGGACTTGATATCGCCCACGCTGTTCAAGTCTTTGAAGATGTTCTCCAGGGTTGGTGTAAGGACGCCCAGCGCCTTCCCTTTTGCTTCCAATTGCCGGCCGATACCCTGGAGCTCTTTGTAGCGGCTACTATAGAACTCCAAGCCTTGGGCGACCTGGTTTACCTGGTTGATGAGGTTGTTTACGTCGCTGGATCCTAGTGCCTTGTTCACTTCCTTCTGAAGGCCGGACTTAGCCCAAACCGTACGGAGTAACTCCTGTTCCCCTATTCTCTGGAATACCTGTGGGCCCAAATCTTTGGTAAAGATGCGGTCAAAGTCGTCAGAAGAGAATCCCTTGCTGACCCACTTCTCTACGCCAATGCCCAACCGGTCTAGGTTGCCGAAGGTGGTAAGGTCGCTCCCAATCTGTGAAATGAACGATTGCACTGCCGGCGCATCCTCGGTCATGGCGCTGCCTACGTAGGCCTTGCCAATGAGGCTGAGGAGGGACTGTGAAAGGTTGCCGCCCATTATGGCGTTTATAGGGTCTCCCTGTGCCAAAGGCGTGCCCGTAAGCGTGCCATCAGCATTTGCCTGAAGGAAGTTGGCGGGAAGACCGGCAGCCGCGGACCGCCCGCTTTGGCCGGTACCATTAAGCATGGTGAGAAGCCCCTCACTGTAGGACCGCGCCTGCCCGAGGGCTACGGAGACAGTTTTGCGGATTGCCTGTAGGGGTACGGCTTGGGCATCAACCCTGTTCTCTTCTGCGCGCCGCAGCTTCTCGTCTATCTTTGTGAGGCCGTTCTGAAGGAGGGGCCTCCAGGTTGCCATGATGGCGTTATAGAGCTCTGTCGCCTGTGCTTCACTCTGTACAAAGCCATTGGTGCCACTTGTCCCAAAGGTATTGTTGAGGTAGGCCAGGAGCATCTTCTCAGCAATCTGGTTTAGCTGTGCATCGGAGAATGCGCCAGAGGTGCGGAATGCGTGGTCGGTAGGAATAGTTATTACGTAGTACCCACGGAAGTTCCCCTGAGGGTATCCCTGGTAGACGATTGTTTCATTCGCAGGAGCGGGTGCGCCGGTATAAGTCTGGGTCGGGTAGTACTTGAAGCCAAACTGGGTGCGGATGGTTTCAATGAAGTTCTGAGTCTGAGGGTTGGGGTTTGCTTCGCCAAAGCTAGCGGTGGTAGGTGTAAATTTGCCCAGGCTGGTTTCCAGCACCCTACTGCCAACCAAGCGCTTGTAACGGCGGAACTCCTCATTACTCCTACTGGAAAGGAGGCGGCTAGATGCTTCCTCATAGTCTGATGCGGTGAAGCCAAATGCGCTCTTCCCCCTTCCTTCTTCCTCTTGATAGGCCAGGTTAAGCGCTTCATCTAAGAAAGAAGCTGATTCCTTGGCGAAGAGGATCTTTGACTTGGGGCTGCTTGAGGCAGCAGCAAAGTCGTCAGAGCGCAGGCTTCCCTGGGGAAGCTTGAGGCGCTGCTCAATCTTCCCTGCCCCGAGGCGGGCTAATAGCTCGTCTTGGCTTACGTTGCCAAGCGGGAGAAGGGTTCCATCGGATACGCCAAACATCCCCTCAAGTTCACGCCTTCCTAAGTTGGCGAATACTTCAGCGGATGTTTTACCGGTTAGCGAGTTGGCAGGAAAGCCAAAGGCGGTCTCTACGTAGTTGCGTCCCACACTTTCAATAAGCTGCTCAACGGTGGTCCCTTGGCTAAGTGCGCCGGCTGGCAGGCCAAGCTGCTGCGAAAGGTAGGCGCGGCCCAAGTTCTCTAAGACACTGGGGAAATCCCAGCCTTTTAGGGAGCCGTTAGGGCTGTTAATGAGCTGCGTGAGGATGGATTGCCCAATGAGTTCAGCAATATCACCAAAACTGCTCAAATCTTCTATGGCAGAAAGGTCAATTTCGGCCTCAAGATCCATGTCATCAAGGAGGCTTGCCAGATCTAGGCTGAATCCAGACAGTGCGGTCTTATACATGTTGGGACCCACCAACTCGGCACTCTCTACACCCTTGTCCGTTTGCCAAGCTACCTTTAAAGGAACTTCCTTATATTGGTAGCTGGTACTGCTCCCCCCTAGACGGCGCTTTTGCGTGATCCGCGTGGTAATGCGGACCTTGTCAATTTCACTAATGTCTACCGCAGTGGCAATTTTCTGAGGGTTGCTTGGATTGAGCAAATCATAAGCATGTGCGGAGTCTTGCGAAGTGGGCTCGGCCACGTCCGCAGGCTCGTTTGCATCGACCTCTGAGGTATTAAATTCTCGGTTAGAACTGCCCGGCTGAAGGATCTTCGCGACTTTTATCCGCTCCCGTCCTGCGCCCCCTTGGGACTTTGGCGTGGTCAAATAAACAAGGGTTTTGAGGATGCGAAGGTCAGCTTTTGGCGCATCCCACTGCTCATTTGGCCAAATGGAATCGTCATAATATTTAGGCATTAGCCGCGTGACTTGCTTGCCGTCTTCGTCCAATAGAGGCTTGCCATCAGCTCCCGTCACCACCTGCGATTCCTTGGTTTCATCGCAACGCTTTGTGCGAGGGTCAAAGAGTGTGCACGGTTCCCCTGTTACAGCGTACTTGTCCGTAGGGTTTTTGAAGACAATTTGGTCGTAAGGGTACCCAAGTTTGTTGAAGTAGGTGCTCAAGTCCGCATTAAACGGTATGGGCGAATTAATGTGCTCCATCCCCTCAAGCGAACAGAAGTTCCAAAGTCCCGTGGTGGTATCAAACCAGCCGCGGTTAAGCTTTACGTACTTGTCAAAATTTTCCTGGGAGAAGAAGGGGTTCTTCTTTAGCTCCTCAAGATTGACTGACTGGTAGGCAAGCTCTTCGCCTTCGCCTGGGTCAGCCTCTACTTCTGGGTCTACCGCTGCAAAGGTGCGGGTGGTATCCGCCCTTGCGGAACCATCCCCGTTTTCTTCTACGGCTTCTTCGGTGGGATCCACTTCCCGGTCAACAGCTTCCTCTACTGTTTTGCCCTCTAGGTGATCAGATGTATCACTTGCTCCTGAAAACTCAGAGGGACGTGCAACACATTGCTCGGCAGAGTTAGGAGTGGTGGGACTTGCTGCCGCTTGGGCAACATATACGACGCCAACTGGTGAGAAGGCAATGAACTCAGCGAGAAGACCAGCAAGAAGGGCGCGGATAAACATCATATCCCACCTCCGCCGCGAATAATCACCTGGTTGCGGCGCTTAAGCCGGTCTTCCAGGCTTGTCTTCTGGATACCGTTCTTGCCGTTCGCATGGGTGGACTGCACCACCTCGTTGTTACCTACATATAGTACGGCGTGACGGCTTGCGGCACTCCCTCCCCCTTGCGAGTAGGCGGCATCTGCGGAAAGTAGCACATCGCCAGGACGGAGGATGGCGCGGATATCTTCGTCGGGAATACCTGTAGAGGTCTTGGATTCGCTCACTATACTCAGACCATTCCTTCCATCACGTGCGGCCAGATAGAGGCCTACTGTGGTGTAGAGCTCAGGGCTGCTAATGAGGCCTGCTTTGTAGAGCATGGTGCTGGCAAAGCTGGAACAGTCACTGTCGCCTTCGCCAGTACGTGCAAACTCGGCGCGGTTGTCCTTGCTGTACTGGTACTTGGAGTATCCACTCTGCTCATTCTCGTCCGCTAAGGCGAGGGCCATCTCGCGGATAGGTGGCGCGGCCAGGGTGTCCAACTTGTCGATATTGGCCATAAGCTTCTTGGCCTCCGTAGCTGCCTTGTCTGGGCTTCCTGCGGTGATGTGGCTACGGATTACCCTGATCTGGGCCAGCATGGTGTCTATGAGGGTCAAAAGCTCTTCACGCCGGGTGATCGTGGCATAGGCTGGGTCATTATTCCGGAGCTTCTCGGCAAAAATAATGAGGTTTGCTTCGTACTTACTTAGCACCTCCCCATCGGTGCGTAAGAAGTCGGCCGTACTACTGGCGCTCTTAAAGAAGTTAAGCATGACGGCTACCTCGCCAGTCTGCTGGGAGACATCGATGGTTTGCGGGCGCGTGGTCCCGTTAGGGTTTGGTCCTGATCCCTGAAGGAAGCCCATGGCTCCGCCTAGGATCGCAAAGAAAGGGAGGCTACCCAAGAGAATAAGCCCACCCAGTGCCGCTAGGAGGCTGCCTTCACTCTCCTTTTTCTTGGGCTCTTCTGGTTCAGCGGCGGGCGGCAGCTGCTCTTCCGGCTCTTCCCCTTGCCCCTCTTCAGGAGATCCCTCTAATTGACGACGAATACCAGGGGCGAGGTTATCGCCCCAAGCTCCCCCAGCCTCAACCGGGGAGGTCGCAGAGTTCTTCTCAGGTAGTGTTGTCGG
>DATHWI010000165.1 GCA_035460805.1 Verrucomicrobiia bacterium
TTGAGGCATTAGCGCATGGGGCAGAGGTGGGTATTGAGCCTACGGACATCACCACCCTGCGGGCCATGGAGGCCTTGGCGGGTAAGCATGACGCACACTATATCCGGCTGGCCCCACGGGAGAAGCTTTCCGAGATGCACGAATACTGCAAAGCAGTGGAGGTGCCAGCTATTGCCGGTGGAATGCATATCAGTGCTAAAAAAAGCCGTGACTTGATCACAGCTGGTTGTGTTGGCCTGACCCTTTCCACAGAGCTTAACGAGGCGTTTACCGCAGGAATCCGCACGGCGCTGCGCAGCCGTTCCGAATGCGACCCATCCCGTTACCTGGGGTACGGCGCTACGGCGGTACGAGAACTGGTCAAGGCGCACTACGCCTACTTTCATACTTCATAAATAGGGTTACATGTACGACTTTCTTTCAATAGGTGACACATCGCACAACGTGTTCTTGGAAATGACCGATGACACAGTGCACATCAATTGCCGCAAAAACGACGAAAACTGCGAGATTTGCTTTAGCTGGGCAGACAAGATTCCTGTTAAGGCGCTTCACGACACTATTGGAGGCAACTCTGCCAACGCAGCCGTCTCCTTTGCGCGCTTAGGTCTTAAAACAGCCCTCTACACTCACGTGGGTAAGGACGACCAGGGCGAGCGCATCGTTAAGACACTTCAGGCTGATAATATCGACACTGACTTTGTGGTGACTGACAACGACAAGATGTCCAACTTCAGTACCGTCATCAACTTGCATGGTGAGCGCAGTATCTTGGTGTATCATGAGCACCGGCACTATGCTTTCCCAAAGATTGAGCCTGCAAAGTGGATCTATCTTTCATCCATGGGTGAGGGCTCAGAGAGCATCTTCCCTGACATTTGCGCGTATACAGAGCAGCACCAGGCCAACCTTTGTTACCAGCCTGGTACCTTCCAGTTGAAGCTGGGGAGTGCGCCAGCTGCAGAGCTGCTCCGCCACACCAAGGTCTTCATGGTGAACAAGGAAGAGGCTGAGATGTACCTAGGAATTGAGAAGACTGAGGATTTCCGCCAGCACTTGGACGGTATCCTTGCCCTTGGGCCAAAGATTGCCTTGGTGACCGATGGTACCAAGGGTGCCTACGTTTCCGACGGCAATGAGTACATTTACTTGGGAATTATTGAGGAAGCCCCCCGCAACGAAGCCACGGGTGCTGGAGACAGTTTCTCATCCGCCTTTGCCGCTGCCCTCTCTCACGGGAAAACCCTAGGCGAGGCAATGCTCTGGGGCCAGGCGCAAGCAAGCTCATGCATCCAGCAAGTAGGACCGCAAGCAGGCCTTCTCCCGCAGTCTGAGATTGAGGCTATTCTAGCGGCACATCCAGGCCTTCAGCCTGAACCAATGCGGTAGGTAAGAGCCTATTCTAAGCGAAAAGACGTTCGGAAGAACGTCTTTTTTCTTTGCTAAAGCAGCTCTGGAAAGTAAGATACACCGGACTTTTCATACAAATGATGCTGATTCAACTATGGGCTACTAGAGCCAAATAGCGACACCACTAACCTGAAAAAGGACCATTAACCAGTTGACACCTGGAAAGTACTTTAGCAATACTGATCGCAGCTAAGAAGCTTAATACCTCCAAGGAAACTTGGAAGAATCAGGAGTTACTGTGGCATATTCCCAGATCAACTCCCGCGGTCAAGAATATTTTCTTCACTCGAAGAAGGTAACCCTCAAGGGTGGCCGTCAGGAGACCATTTACTACTTCGCACGCAAGGTTGATGCGCCAAACGCTATCGACGCTGTGCCAGAGACACGTATGGTTTCTGAAAACCCACGCACTGGTCTTCTCCTTCTTAAAAAGAAGGCCTAACCAGCCCCGTACAAAAAGGGAGCCGCAAGGCTCCTTTTTTGGTAGCCAACCTGCTACGCTTATAGCAATGCAGTCCATACAAACGTGTAGCCCCTGAGAATGAAACGCTCCGAACTTGCTTTCACCGCACTCCTGGTTCCGCTTGATGCCCTTATGTTGTTCTTGGCGTTCTTGGCTGCGTATTACCTTCGGGACAACGTCACCTTGCTTTCTCCCGATGTGATTGGTGGTCTTTCCAGTAGGATCCAGTACAACCCTGCCAGTACCATCCAGCCATACGCGCAGTATCTCCACTACGTTGCCTACCTGGTTCCGGGCATGGTGGCGATCTTTGCCCTAACTGGACTCTACAGCCTTACCCGCACCGCTTCTTTCTGGCAGCGACTGGGGAAAGTGGCCCTTGGCGTTTCCGTTGGCCTCTTTTTCATCCTGCTACTCTTCCTCTTTAAGCGGGACTTTTTCCTTCCTCGCACCACCGTCTTGTACAGTTGGCTTTTCGGAATTGTATTCGTCATGGCGGGGCGTGCCCTCATCCGGCTTATTCAGCAGGCTCTCTACCGCCTAGGGACGGGCGTAGTAAGGGTTGGCGTAGTGGGAAACAATGAAGCTGCTAAAACCCTCATGAAACAGCTGACAAAGGGCTGGAGCGCCCAATACAGCCTCGTAAAGATAGAGGAGGATGACGTGGATGGCCTGTTGCCCCATATTACCCGCGATCAAATTGACGAGCTTATCATCGTCAATGAGAAATTCACCGTAGAGAACCTCATCACGCTGCGCAACCGTTGCTTGGAGCAGCATGTAGGCTTTGGCTTCCTGCCGCGCGCCCTCACTGCACTTCAAGGGGCTGATTACACCATCCACGAAGAGTTGGGCATCCCTGTCATTGAAGTAAAGCCAACCCCACTGGATGGCTGGGGAAGGATTGCCAAGCGCACCTTTGATATTGTGGTAAGCACATTGCTAATAATTATTGCGTCGCCGTTCTACCTTCTTATTGGGTTGGTGATGTTCCTTACTTCAGGTTCACCTCTCGTTATTAGGCATAAGCGGATTGGCCGT
>DATHWI010000166.1 GCA_035460805.1 Verrucomicrobiia bacterium
GTTTCACACTTAGTCCACGTTTAGGGCCCTTAGCTGTCGATCTGGATTGTTTTCCTTTTCACGACGGATCTTATCACTCGCCGTGTCACTGCCTATCTTATACAACGGTATTCGGAGTTTGGTTGGGTTCGGTAAGCGGGTAAGCCCCCTAGCCCATTCAGTGCTCTACCCCCAAAGAACAACGCCTAACGCTGCACCTAAATGCATTTCGGGGAGAACCAGCTATCTCTGCGTTCGATTGGCATTTCACCGGACTAACCACAACTCTTCCCGAGACTTTTCAACGTCAATGAGTTCGGGCCTCCATGATGTGTTACCATCACTTCACCCTGGCCATGGCTAGATCACGCAGTTTCGGGTCTGCTGGTGCTGACTTGACGCCCTATTCGGACTCGGTTTCCCTCCGCCTCCGCCGCTGAACGGCTTAAGCTTGCCAACACCAACAACTCGCAGGCTCATTCTGCAAAAGGCACGCCATCACACAGGACCGGATCGCTCCGGACATAGTGCTCTGACTGTTTGTAGGTAATGCGATTTCAGGTTCTATTTCACTCCCCTACCCGGGGTTCTTTTCACCTTTCCCTCACGGTACTGGATGCACTATCGGTGACAAGTCGTATTTAGCCTTACCGAGTGGTCTCGGCAGATTCACACGGGGTTCCACGTGCTCCGTGTTACTCGGGTACCACTTGAATTCGTTTGGGTTTTGACATACGGGGCTATCACCCTCTGCGGCCGGACGTTCCAGTCCTGTTCTATTAACTTGCACAATCTTCTTTTCTACCAACCTCTGATAAGAACGCTAAGTCCTCATCAGGGGGATGGTAGTAGTGGCCCCACGACCCCAACCGGTAAACCGGTTGGTTTAGGCTCTTCCGCGTTCGCTCGCCGCTACTTGCAGAATCTCTTCGATTTCTTTTCCTCCGGTTACTTAGATGTTTCAGTTCACCGGGTTACCTCCTCAATGCCTATGTATTCAGCAAAGGGTCATCGGGCATTACCCCGACAGGGTTTCCCCATTCGGATACTCCAGGATCAATGCTATCGTGCAGCTCCCCTGGACGTTTCGTCGCTTACACGTCCTTCTTCGGCAACTTGTCCCTAGGCATTCGTCACACACCCTCAGTAGCTTAAATCTAACTTTTCTAAAACTCTCGCTCTCTTTTTTCGAGTGCTCAATTTGCCTCTTATCAACCGCTATACAATTTTCAAAGAACTGTGGAGCTTGCGGCCCAAAAGCCTCAGCAACAGTTGAAAACTATACCCGCCGACCATTCAGATGTCAAGGGCGATCTACACATTTCTGAAGCCAATCCCAAAAGTCGCCCGTCTTGAATCTTTTGGCGGCGGCGATCCCTGGCATTGCGCTTGGCCAGGAAGCCGCCTTCCTTTCGCTCTGCGGCGCGTGTTGCTATACTCCGTTCAATTCTGGAGAAAACAATGCTTGGACGACTCGGTGCCCTTACGACGCTTTCCCTTCTTGCGCCCCCGGCCGTCACGACCACCTGGGTTTCCAAGTCGGTCAACAAAGAGAATTGGTACAAGCTGAGCGTCACTTATCCCAAGTTCAGCAGCACGCCTCTGGCGAATCTGGCAAACAACGCCATTTCCACCGCCGCACTCACAGAGCTGAACGACGTCAAGAAGTCAGCCGGAACAACCCAACCCCGAGTCCCCTCTGAGCTTCTTTGGAAAACAACCGTTGGAACCGCCACTCCTAATCTGATCTCCGCCTACGCGAATATCTATGAGTTCGAAGGAGGGGCCCATGGCATCTCCGTG
>DATHWI010000167.1 GCA_035460805.1 Verrucomicrobiia bacterium
AAGTGGTATACGGGATGAGGGCTCAGTTCGACCACGCCTATACCTATTGAGCCGTAGGCGAAAGCGGGGTTAGCGCAACGCTTCTATGCCGCTTCGTTATGAAACGAAAGGCATAAGAAAGTGAGCGTCTTCCCGTTACCCGCAATATTCTCCGGCTAACCACTTCCCCTGTAGCATCCCCCAAATCTTTCTGTTAACCTAGCAAATGCTGGAATAACACCTTCTTAGGTGTCCATCATTATGAAATACACACGGCTCCTCATTGCCGTAGCAGCACTCCTCCTTTTCCCCGCTACCGCTGCTGCGCACTTACCAGGGCAACCTCCGTTCACCTTCGTGAATGGCGAAGCGGCACTCTATTACCCAGTCGGGTTTAGCTCGATGACCGATTTCGCCCTTCCCCAAGATGCGGCTCCAAAATCTTATCTAGTCCAAAGCGAACTCACGTTCAGCCTTGCTACTGATGCCCTTCCCCTCTTCCCAGAAGAACTGCCTTTTTATACCTTCCAGTGGGAAATGGGCGATGGCATAAAAGCCACTGGCACTGAGGTTAAGCACACGTACCAAACAATTGGCAGTAAGGTGATCACTATCACCAGTAAAGATACGCGTGCCACTGACCCGTCCCAACTTCTCAGTACCCTCTACATTAATATCGTCCCTGCAGCCGATTATAAGCTGCCCCAGCCCGCCCTTTCCGTAAACGGACGCGCCACTAAGGACCTCTATACCGACAGCCTCCTCACCGACTTCACTAAGCGGGTCACGCTGGATGCGTCAAAATCAACCGAAGGCTCGGCCCCTATCGCCTCCTACATGTGGGACCTAGGCAACAAGCAAGTGGCCAAAGATGCAAAGGTAAACGTTACTTACCAGTCCATCTTCAGCACGGTGCAGCCAGTTGTCCGCATCACCGATAAGAATGGCTTTTTTACGGATGCCACGGTCCAGCTGGAAAACAGCACGCTACCTGGGCCTAATACCGTATCTTCCACGCCACTCGTTACCCGGAACTGGATCCTTGGCGGGCTACTTGCCCTTCTTGCCCTCATTGCCGGTGCCACCGCCCTGTGGGTTGGTCACCTTCGCACGCGGACGACTGGCAAAAGCAAGCGCCCCTAGCGCAAGCACAGCCGCACATGTGCCTCCTACCCACACGTAAGCAGGCACATTTTTTGTAGTGCGCTCCCCCCGCCCAACCCGCACTGCGTACGACAAACTGAAGGGTTGAAAGTAACCTGGCTCCTGTGGAATGCCGATTACCACAATTTCATAGGCACCCCTCTCCGGCAGTGCATAGGAAAAAGTGCCGGAAGTACTACTTGCCTGCGTAAGCTCCCTACTCGCCAGTTCTGTATTGTTATGCCTGACAACTGCCGTGCACTGACAATGCGCAAACGAAAATTTATTGTCAGTATCTTGAAATTCGAAATAGAAACCCGATTCTTCCCCTGCAATAGGATCGTCAGAAGGGTTGATATGAAGTACGGCACCAATGGTGCGGTCTGTGGCCAGCTGGTGGGCAGATGCCACGCCTGGCATCAACAAAAAGATGGCAAGGAGAAGTACGTGCTTCATTACTGAACTTTTACGGTAAAGGGCACCACTATGTACGTACCATCGGGGGCAAACTCACCAAAGATGCGGTAGGTGCCTGGCTTAAGCGGGGCATAGAGTCCCATAGGGATAAACGAGACATCCGGCCCTGAACGGTCCTCTGGCTTTGGTGGCGTAGTCACTGCCGGATGGGCATGTACAAACTCGTACGTGTCCGTATTGATCATGGTGAGATGCCCAAAGGCACCCAAGTATGGTGCTAGGCTTGCCGGCTCTGCACCCTTAAAGACGCTAAACGTTATAGGCTGGGTACCGGCGGAGGCATCGGCAGTGCGCAGGTTGTCCGTTCCGGAGAGGCTAACCGTATAAGCATCAACGGTGCGGGATTGCGCAATGTCTGCCGTGAGGGCTTCCGCAACTGGCTGTGACGAAGGCGTGCCCACTACCACTGTTTGACCGACAATTTGCTCGGGTGCCTGGAAGGGATGGAAATTGAAGTACATCCTGTACGTACCTTCTTCCTTAAAGGTATGGGTCAGTTCAAATGAACCCTCCGCCGTAGTGGCGGGATGGAGATGCTCAAACGAGGTAAGGCCGTTGTTTACCACCACCATATGGAGAAACTTCTCATAGGCCTGGGTAAACTTGCTTACCTTCTGGCCAGTGATGGCGTTGTAGAACGTAATGGTCATGGCAACCGGTTGTCCAGGAACAGGTTTTACCGGATTACTCACGATATTCACCGTATACCGCGTGCTCATGTCATTCTTTTGCATACCTGGCATGACAAACGTATTCGCCGAGTGTTGCGTATGTACGGAAACCCCGTTTACTGGAGTGCCTGCATATGCGGCCAACGTGTATCCCGTCACAGCCACCGTACCCAGGGTAAAGATACCAATACGCGTCCCTTTGGGACGCACCCTGCGGTCCAGGCGAAGCGCTTCTAGTACAAAGAGGGCAAATACCAAAAGGAGCATGATGCGTGCCGGTGCGGAGCGAAGGTCCACAAAATGCGTGCCGATACTAAGTGCATGGAAGATAATAAGGAAGCCGGCTGTATACACTAAACGATGCAGACGCTTCCAAAGTGGGCCCAACTTTCTCACCATACTGTCGAAGGACGTGAGTGCCATAAGCCACAGGATACAGCTCGCAATGGCGGCCACCGTAATTGCCACTACGTAGCGCTGCTCAAGGTAGGGCAAACCCACCCAGCCACCAAGCTGTTTGTAGAAAGCAAAGTAAAGGTGGAGCGTTGAGAACATGACAACACTCACACCCATGGCCCGGCGGGCCTTAACAACCAACCCACGGTACGGAAGCTTAGGGAAACAATCGTACAGTGGGGTGATAAGCAGGGTAAGATAGAGTGTACCTACTGCAAGGAGGGCAAATGTTCGCACCAGCTTCCCGTAGTTAGGGAACTCGGTTCCCAGTCCATAGTGAATCCCAATTCCTATTGCCAGGACGGAGGCTGCAAGCAAA
>DATHWI010000168.1 GCA_035460805.1 Verrucomicrobiia bacterium
TAACGCCCCGCCCTGATAGTTCCTGGGATAGCCGCACCCTGGTTATTGATTGCCAGGTAAAAAGACTGGGAACCAGCCGCACCCAACCGCCGCTGGGCGATGTAGTTGTATGTCAACCCAGTATTGGCCTGTGTGGCACCCGCTTTCATCCAAACCGAAACGGTGAATGGGTTGTTGTAATCAAAATCTACCAGGGAGGAGTAGGGTATCGTCACATCGTCGTTACTCCCGTCAAAACTCAGGCTACGTGTAGCATCAGTAGGCTGGTGGACCATGCGCCAGTCGTTGCCATCTGCACGGGTTTGGTTGGCGTTTAGTTTAGTGGCACGGGAGGTAGGGGCATTAACAGAGTAGCCAGTAGGGAGGGTGGAGCCAGAGGCATTTGCTACCTTTACCTGTTCACGGAACTGGTAGCCGGGCATGGCCCACACGGGAGAATCGGAAGGGTCACCTGCTGAGACGGCGCCAGCGGAGGAGTAGCCCTCAACCCATGTTGGGCCATTGGTAAGCGTTCCCGTTACCCCATTTCCCGTGGCATCTTCTGCCGATGTTCCCGTTCCCTCGTCCATCTTCCACCAACCCAAAATACTCAAGTTGGAAACAGGGTTCCCTACATACAAAGCCTTCGCCTCTGCCGCGGTGAGGACTCGTGAAAATACCCGGGCATCGTCAATTTTCCCTGCCAGGTACATTGTTGCCGCGCCGCCACCCATGCTCATTCCTGAGTTGCCCCAGTTTACCGAAGCCGTTCCGACAGGCGCCGTAGCTACGGTTACGGCAACGGGGTCACCATTGATAAAAATGCTGGGAACATTTGAAACCGAGCTATTATTGTACGCAACAACCACGTGATACCACGTGTTGGTGGATATTATTGCAGCAGTTTCAAATACTCCCCCTGTCGTAGAAAAGCCATGTTGGAAGCGAATCTTCCCAGCGAGAAGCGTAACTTCTGTGCTCGTACTGTTCCGGGAGCGGAACAACACTGCCCCTCCGGAGGGGCTAATGTTCGTGGTTGAAAACCAGAAGCTATAACTGAGCGCCGCATGCGTCGCCCCTGTCACGGTTGGCAAGGAAACATAGTCATCTGTGCCATCAAACTGCACTGCGGGTGAGTTGGTAACCTGCACTTCGTAGGCGGAGTCCGAGGCAGTAGAGGTGTCGGCAGTTACAGATACATTACCCGCACCCGAGCGACCCGACGGGTTCACACAGCCCACGTCTTCGGGACCACAGCCCTTGAAGCCATCCACAATGGAATTGGCACCAGAAACGAATAGAGGGCCCGTTGTAGCACCATCACCATTGGAACCATTATCGAGAAGTGTGCCGCTATTGCCGTATGGGGATGTGTCCCGTACGTAGCAAGGACTTGCCCCTTCGCAGGAAGATTCATCAAATTTCCACTGGCCAACTAGACCAGCCTCGCTAATCCCGTTTCTTGAGAAGAGTTGAGAAATTTCCTCAGCAGTTAGGACACGGGAATAAATGCGCGGGTCATCCAAAACCCCATTGAGTGGGCTGCCGTATGTGGAGTTAGCGGCCATAGTCAGCGTTGCGGAAGGGACCATGTTCACCCCAATCAGAGGGCGGGAAGAGCTTGAGGTTACGACGGCGTTATCAATATAGAGAATGGCGGAGCTGCTCCGGTCAAAGGTAAGGGCTAAATGATGCCAAGCACCATCGTTGTATCCCGCACCACTAAGCAGCGCGATGGTTGCTGACCCAGTACTGTCGCCCAGTCGGGCCTGCACTTGGCCGCTCACATTCAACACCTGAATTAACACACCATTCAGGTTGTTTGCACCTGATTTCCGCAACAGCACCCCGTCAGTACTAGGGGCCGCCTTAAACCACAGACTCCAGCTCATGGAACCCGTGCCAATGTTATGGATGCCAATGTTCCCAAAGTCTATGCGGTCATCAGTCCCGTCAAACTTAAGCGCGCTGCTTTTCCGGGTCACGCCATTCGGCCAGTTAGGATCAACACCTAGCTGGCGCTGCACCTCGGGGGATGAATCCTGGGTGGTATCGTAATAGGCAGTGTCGTTAACCGTATTGTGTGCCAGGAATGTATTCCCATCGGCATCCGTAGCAGAAGAGGTATAGACGCCAGCCGCTAAGATATCCAAGGACTGAATAGGAATGATGAGGGCAAGGATGAGGGCAGCAGCCGTACCATGGAACGCGATCCGGGAGATCCAGGTGCGGTACCTGCCGTCAGGAAAAACCACCCGGTACTTCTCCCCCGCCCTTGCATATCCTTTTCCAATACGCGCGGCGCAAATAGCTGCAGCACGCTTGGCACCAAGAAGGATACGACCCACGGAATGATTCGTTCGTCCCTTCATGTTAGTTAGGACTTACATTCACCAAGACACTTGGGGTTGAACCTGCGGCAGCAGTCATCACGTTACCAACACATGCGTTCACAGCAGAGGTTATATTAGCGAGGATACCGGCAGTAGTAGTCGTACCACCACAAGCGGCGCGAGTTGTTCCAGTGGAGGACAGACCCCAAGCACTTCCTTGCGTCATGACAATTATTTTACCAGCTGCACCCGCAGTTGTGGCACCAATACTGACGATACCGTACACACCTGCGTCAGAACCGGTTGTAGAAGTGAGAACACCGTTATCCACACCAGTATCCATCTTCACAATCATGCCCGGCTCATAGGTTGAAGAAGCTGGCATGGCTACGTAGTTTTGTACGCCACCAATGAAGAAGCGGGTATCGGCAACTGAGGTAATGGACCCACCTGCTGTTACGGTTTTAGCCAAGACTACTACAGGCTTGGAAGCACTGAAGGCTGGGAGCGTAGTGGACTTGTTAAACTGACAGGTCACACCAGTGGTAGAAGCAGCGCCGCTGGCAGTGACATAGACGTATTCAGTAGTGGCGTCGGTCAAAGCAAGGGTAGTAGGAGCCGACAAGTTACAGCGGGCAAGCTTGGTCTGAGAGCTGACAGCGTCTGCGGTATATGCAGAACCAGCTGCAATGTTCAGGGTAAGGCCAGCGCCTGCGTATGGCTTGAGTGCACTACTGGTCGAAGTCAGGTCGCCTGCAGTACCGGAACTTGGATCAATTCCTACAATCGGCACACCTGGCAAACTTTCACCAGAAGCAATCTTTCCAGTCACATCGATAGAGAAAAGGGTGGCTGCAGAACTGCTGCTGACCAATATAGCGTTACCCGTAGCAGAAGCAGCCTGGGTAATGGTCAAGCCAACCGCATCGGTAGTGCCATTTGTAATCTTCATCTCACCTTTGTACGTACCAAGGAAACGTGATGCGCCATTCAACTGGAAGCTGAACAGATCACCCGTAAAGCCGGAAACAGCGTTGATACCCTGGTAGGTGCCGCTCGTACTCCAAATGGTAGAGGTTGTGCCGCTTGGCTGAATAAGGAAGAGCGGTGTAGTTGTAGTACCTGAGCCACCTGTATATGCCGCGCCGCTGAGAACAAAGGCTGAAGCAGAGACGGCTCCCGCTGCGGAAATGGTAGTGGCACCTGTAAGGGTGTTGGCGGAGGTGCCTGACTGGGTATAAGAACCAGTGGTGGTCATACCGGCAACGGTAATTGCGCCGCTAGCGCTCACGGAGAGCTTGGCAGTTCCCGCCACTTGTAGTTCAAGCAGGTTGGCGGAAAGGCCGGATGGGCCATTTACCACCAAGGTCTTGGTACTTGTACCAGAGGCGGTAGCATCCAAGGTTACGGCAGACGCAGCAGTAAGGGTACCAATATTATAGGTAACACCGCTCTGGTTGAGGTTGAAGATATCACCAGAAGCAGGAGTACCAAAGGTGACAGCCTTACCACCAACCGTAGTAATAGTAGAGGCCTCCTGGAAGACCAGGTTAACCGCGGTACCAGTGTCACCCAAGATGAACTGGTTGGAGCCAGAGCCTGAAAGCTGAAGTTCACCGGAGCTGGAGCTAATTATTCCGTTAGTACCGTCGTGAGAAAGTGAAACGGTCTTTGTACCGCTGGTGTCATAAACCTTGAGGTTTCCGGTGTAGTCCACGCTGAAGCGCTTCAAGCTGTTCAGTTCAAAGTGGAGGAAGTTACCTGTGTAGGCATTTGCCGCGTTGATACCAATGTAGTTACCAGTAGCAGCACCGCCCGCAATGGCAGCCCCTAGCTGGATGATGGAAGAACTGGCAGAAGCAGCAGGAGCGGCAGTGGCCTGAAGGGCAGTGGCCGTAGCAGAGTTGGCGACAAAGGCAGCCGAAGTAGCCGTTGAAGTAACGGACCCAGAGCCAGTGAAGCTAGTACCGCCTGAAACTGCGCCGGAGAGCGTAAGGCTAGTAACACCGGAAAGTGC